>DASUQN010000120.1:0-5999 GCA_036280515.1 Intrasporangium sp.
TTGCTGCCAGCGGCTCGGTGTCGGCACTCGGGTCACACCAGCGACGACCGAAGGTCGCCGCCAGACCTACACCTGCGGAGCCGAACGTCGAACCGCGAACCTTCGCGATACGAGTCACACTGCGCGTCACCACCCGCGACCGCTCGGCGAAGGCGGACACGCAGCATCCCTTCCCCATGATGGCTGCCCGTTGGCGCCCGTCGACACCCCTGGGGGAAGACAAAGCGGTGCATAGCGTCGCCTGGCGTCCAAACGCCGACAGTGACGGGCACGCACTGGCAGCCAGGAGGCTGTGACCAGCACTGATGAGTGCGCCGCCAGGGACTCGAACCCCGAACCCAGTGATTAAGAGTCACTTGCTCTGCCAATTGAGCTAGCGGCGCAACGAGGGGAAACAGTAGCAGGGCGTCAACGGCCCGACAAAATCGACTCGGGCCTGCTTTCTTCGGCCCGCTCGCGCCGCTCCCGGCGCTTGCCGCGCAGCAGCAGCAACACGCCTCCGAGCATGAAGACGATGTAGGCGATGAGCCCACCGATGTGCTCCTCGTCGGTCACCTGGGTGGACGTGCCTTGAGGCGTCTCCGTCACCGGTTTGGGGTCGTCCGTGCTGACGATTCCGGGAACGGAGGGCGTCGTCGTCTCCTCCGCGACGGGGGCCACGGCGCCTGCGCCCCTCGCCGCCGGGCCGGGAGCGGCCAGGGCGCCACTCACGAGGGTCAGCGCCAGACTCAGCACCACGAGGCCGACGATGAGCCCCACCGTGATCCGCTGGAGCCCCTTCTTCCTACTCAGCACGCGCCCATTGTGGCGCATGCCGCTGGGAAGCAAAGATCCCCGCACGTGAGGTCACGTGCGGGGATCACCTGGGGTGAGTGACGGGACTTGAACCCGCGACCACCTGGACCACAACCAGGTGCTCTACCAGCTGAGCTACACCCACCACGTCGCTGCAGACAGCGACGCCAATCGTACATGGTCGAAAGGGGTGCTCGTGACACTCGTCAGTCGTTCAGCCCCGCATCACTGCTCGACGACGTGCGCCTCCGCGAGCGCCCTGGCCGTCGCGCTGTCCGGCCCGGGCTGGGGCACGAACACTGCCTCGCGGTAGTACCGCAGCTCCGCGATCGACTCCTTGATGTCGGCCAGCGCGCGGTGTCCGCCGGCCTTCTTCGGCGCGTTGAAGTACACCCGCGGGTACCAGCGGCGGGACAGCTCCTTGATCGACGACACGTCGATGATCCGGTAGTGAAGGTGCGCTTCGAGATCCGGCATGTCGCGGGCGAGGAAGCCACGGTCCGTCGCCACGCTGTTGCCGCCCAGCGGCGCCTTCCGTGGCTCGGGGACGAACTCCCGGACGTAGTCGAGGACCAACGACTGCGCCTCTGCCAGGCTGACCCCTCGGTCCAGCTCGGCCAGGAGTCCGGACGTCGTGTGCATGTCCCGCACGAACTCGTCCATCTGCTCGATGGCCTCTGCTGGGGGTTTGATGACGACGTCGATCCCGTCACCGAGCACGGTGAGCTCGAAGTCAGTGACGAGAGCCGCGACCTCGACGAGGGCATCGGTCCGCAACGAGAGGCCGGTCATCTCGCAGTCGATCCAGATGATCCGGTCGGAGAGGGCGCGCTGGTTCGCCGCATCATTGGTCGTCGTCACCGCACCACCATAGAGGCGCAGGGCCATCCGTCCTGCACTAGCCTGCCGTCATGACTTCAGGGGATCCGTCCGGAGCACTCGACCGGCTGGAGGCCGAGGAATGGAGCCGCGAGCCCAACCCCACATGGCGGCCCATGCTCCGGCGGATCCTCACCCTCGGGGTCGCGGCGGTCCTGCTCCTCGTCTCCCTGCTCATCCTGCTCGGGATCATCGGCAACCAGCTCGAGGCGCAGGTGGCGGTCCTCGCCACGCTCATGGCGCTGATCCCGCTGCTCATCATCGTGCCGACCTATCTCTGGCTCGACCGATACGAGGCTGAACCGGTCCCCTACCTCGTTGCCGCCTTCCTGTGGGGTGCCCTCATCGCCGTCGTCGGCGCCTTCTTCCTCAACTCGCTCGGTCTGGCGCTGCTCGTCGAGTCCCACTGGAGCGATCCGCTCGAGACTGGCGCCGTGTACCTCGCGCCGATCACCGAGGAGACGCTGAAGGGCCTCGGCATCTTCCTCATCTACCTGCTGCGCCGGCACGAGTTCGACGGGATCATCGACGGGATCGTCTATGCCGGGATGATCGGCGCCGGCTTCGCGTTCAGCGAGAACATCCTGTACCTCGGTCAGGCCTACACGGAGATGGGCAACGAGGGCCTGACCGCGACCTTCATCGTCCGTGGCCTGATGGGCCCGTTCGGTCACCCACTCTTCACGTCGCTCGTCGGCATCGGCATCGGCATCGCCGTCACGACCCGGAGTCGTGGCATCAAGGTGCTCGCCATCCTCGGCGGATGGGTCTGTGCGGTCCTGCTGCACGGCGCGTGGAACCTGGCAGCCATCGCCGGGATCGAGGGCTTCCTCACCGCCTACATGACCTTCCAGGTGCCGCTTTTCCTCGCCTTCATCGGCTTCCTCGTCTGGCTGCGCCGACGCGAGGGCCGGCTCATCGGGCAGTACCTGTCTGCCTATGCCGACGCGGGATGGCTCACCCACGCGGAGGTCGGCATGCTCTCGCACGTGAGCACTCGACGGGCGGCTCGCGCCTGGGCACGGGAGCGTGGTGGCATCGCGGCGCAACGGTCCATGGACGCGTTCCAAGACAGCGCGAGCGACTTGGCGCTGCTGCGCTCCCGGCTCGTCCGCGGCACTGCCGAGCGCGATGCTACGCAACGCGAAATGGTTCTGCTGCAGGCGATCACGACGCACCGGAAAGACTTCATCGGGACACCGGTGCTCTGATGCCGGCGATTCCCTTGGGCGCCAGTGGTGGCGCGCACATCCCATGGCGCCCCCGGCAGGACTCGAACCTGCGACCAAGAGATTAGAAGGCTCTTGCTCTATCCGCTGAGCTACAGGGGCTCACCCGCGTCCGGGCGCTCTTATGATAGGCGTGAGCCCGTATTGCTTCCCCGCCACCCACTCCCTCAGGCGGTGAGCGGATCGAGCTCAGCGGCATACGACCCGCGTGTCCCTCCACGACGGCGCTACTGACAAGTTTGATAGGTCCGAGGGACACGAGAGGATGGCGTGCGTGTCTGGTTCAGGGGAGGGCAACGCCCGGCTGCTCAGGGCCGTGAAGCGGCTTCGCGACGCGGTCGACGTATCGTCGCTACCCATTGCCCTGCCCCAGGTCGAGGAGATCCGCACCGCACGCTCGCGACTGCTGGACCAGCTCGACGACTACGTCATCCCGCGCCTCACGGCGCTCGACGCACCCCTGCTCGCCGTGGTCGGCGGCTCGACCGGCGCCGGGAAGTCGACGCTCGTGAACTCGATCGTGGGCCGTGAGGTCTCCCTGCCCGGTGTGCTGCGACCCACGACCCGGTCACCTGTACTCGTCCACCACCCTGACGACGCAAGGTGGTTCACCGACCAGCGCATCCTCCCCGGTCTCGCTCGCATCACGGGCAAGCACTCCTCGTCGGACGGACCTGGAGCCGTCCGCCTCGTGTCGACCGAGGCGATCCAGCCCGGACTGGCACTGATCGACGCGCCCGACATCGACAGCGTCGTCTCGGCGAACCGTGACCTGGCCGCCCAGCTGCTCGCGGCCGCCGATCTCTGGGTCTTCGTGACCACTGCGGCGCGCTATGCCGATGCCGTGCCTTGGGACCTGCTCCGACAGGCGTCGGAGCGGGGCACGTCCGTTGCCGTCGTGCTCGACCGGGTCCCGGCTGCCAGCCTCGACGAGATCAGGGTGCACCTTGCAGCGATGCTGCGCGAACAACGGCTCGAGCAGGCCCCGATCTTCACGGTCCTGGAGTCGGACCTCGAGGGCGGACTGCTCCCGGCCCCGCAGACCCAGCGCCTGCGTGACTGGCTGGACGCCCTCGCGGGAGACGCCCAGGCCCGGGCCGAGGTCGTCCGACACACGCTCACCGGGGCGCTGGCGTCACTCGACGCGCGGGCGACGGCGCTGGCGGCCGCATCGGGTGCCCAGGTCAAGGCGGCCGACGAGCTCGTCGACGCCGCTCGAATGGCCTACGACGACGCGGTGGCTCACGTCAAGGAGGGAATGTACGACGGGACCCTGCTGCGTGGCGAAGTCCTCGCCCGATGGCAGGAGTTCGTCGGGACGGGCGAGTTCTTCCGCCAGGTCGAGTCGACCGTGTCCCGGGTCCGCGACCGGGTGACGGCGTTCATCAAGGGTGAGCCGGCCAAGGCCGAACACCTGGGCGAGGCGCTCCAGACGGGAGTGGAGGCCCTCATCTCCAACCGTGCCGACCTGGCCGCGACGGCCACCGCTCGGGCCTGGCGTTCGCTCCCCGGCGGTGAGCCTCTCCTCGCCGATACGGCGGGCCTGATGCGCTCGAGTGCGGACCTGAACGCGCGGATCCAGCGACTCGTCAGGGACTGGCAGGGAGACATCCTCGAGATGGTGCGCAGCGAGGGGCGCGATCGACGGACGAGTGCGCGAATCATGGCCTACGGCGTCAACGGCCTCGGCGTCGTCCTCATGCTCGTCACCTTTGCCTCGACTGCTGGCATCACCGGCGCGGAGGTCGGGATAGCCGGTGGCACGGCGGTCCTCGGCCAGAAGCTGCTGGAGGCGGTGTTCGGGGACCAGGCCGTGCGCGAGCTGGCCCGCCAGGCTCGCGTGAAGCTGCTCGACCGCGTGGCGGAGCTGTACGCCGCGGAACGGGCCCGCTACGAGGCTGCGGTCGAGACCCTGGAGGTCCGGACCGACCAGGCCAAGGAACTCAAGAAGGCCGTTGCACAGGTGAGGTCCACCCGATGAGCCCCATCACCATGGGCAAGGCCAAGGTCAAGGGCGTCAGCGCCGCGGAGCTGGGGGAGCGCACGACGGCTCTCTCCCTTGCGCTCTTCTCGGGTGCCGAGGAGCTGGACCGCACTGCGGTCGAGCAGGCACGTCGGGTGCTCGACCACGCTCAGGAGCGCTCCGCGTTCGCCGGCGACCACACCGTCGTGGCGCTGGCGGGTGCGACGGGCAGCGGCAAGTCCTCGCTCTTCAACGCCCTCGTGGGTGAGCAGGTCGCGGCGATCGGCGCGCGCCGGCCGACGACCGCCAAGCCGACCGCCGCCGTGTGGGGAGAGTCCGACGCGTCCGAGCTGCTCGACTGGCTTCGCGTCGATGCCAGGCATGGCGTCGCTTCCGGTGGTGGCGCCGGGGGTGCGGTCGCCGGCACGCTCAAGGACAGACACACGGACGACCTCAGTGACAGGCCCCACGACAAGCTGACGGACAAGCTCAACGGCCTCGTCCTGCTCGATCTGCCCGACTTCGACTCGCGTGAGCTGTCCCACCGGCGCGAGGCAGAGCGCATTCTCGAGCTCGTCGACATGTTCGTCTGGGTGACGGACCCCCAGAAGTACGCCGATGCGCGTCTCCACGATGAGTTCATCGCGCTCATGGCCCACCACGACGCCGTGACCCTGGCCGTGCTCAACCAGGCGGACCGGCTCGACGTCGCCGCCGTCAATGTCCTCAAGAAGGATTTCGCCAAGCTGCTCGTCGCCGACGGCATATCTGGTGCGACGGTCCTCGCCACGTCAGCCGTTGCTGGGACTGGTGTTCCCGAGCTCCTCGAGCGACTTGCCAATGCGGTTGCCGGAAAGGCCGCTTCGCGGCAGCGCCTCAATGCCGATGTCGTCGCAGCGGCCCGCCGGTTGCGCCACGGCGTGGCTGGTGCGGAGGTCGACGTCGGCCGCCTCGACCGCGGCGCGCTTGACGCGTCGCTCGCCCGAGCCGCTGGCGTGCCGATCGTCCTCGATGCTGTCAGCCGGGACTACCAACGAGAGGCGTTCGCCCACACGGGCTTCCTCTTCGCGAGGTGGACGCGTGGCTTCGCGGCCGACCCGCTCCGGCGGCTGCGGCTCGACCGCACCGGGGGC
>DASUQN010000121.1:0-3321 GCA_036280515.1 Intrasporangium sp.
CCCGAAGACGCTGTCGTGCGTGAGGTACTCGTCGCCGGAAACGAAGATGTGCGTCACGAGGGTCCGCTGCCCCTCGGCAGAGACCATGAAGTGCAGGTGCGACGCCCGCATCGGCGAGCGGCCGACGGCCTGGAGCATCCGCCCGACCGGCCCGTCGTGAGGGATCGGGTACGGCGTCGGGGTGATGGCCCAGAAGCGGTAGCGGCCGTCCTCGTCCGTGAACAGGTGGGCCCGGGCGGCGGTCCGGTCGTCGCCGTACTGCACGTCGTAGCAGCCGTCCTCGTCGGCCTCCCAGACGTCGATCCGTGCACCGGCGACCGGGTGCCCCGCGGTGTCGGTGACGCGACCCTCGACCCAGCACGGCTGCCCCTTGGCGCCGAACGCGAGGTCGCCGCCCTGCTCGATCCGGGGCGCGCCCTCGACGAAGAACGGCCCGAACACCGTCGCCTCGGTCGCCTCGCCGACGACCTCGTTGTTCACCGCGATCGTCTGCATCGAGAGACCCAGGACGTCGGAGAGCAGGATGAACTCCTGGCGCTTGTCGTCCGTGATGTGGCCGGCCGCGGTGAGGAACTCGATGGCAGCGGCCCACTCCTCCTCGGTGATGCGGGTCTCGCGCACGAAGGCGTGCAGGTGCCGGGCGAGGGCCTGCATGAGCTGGCGCAGGCGGGCCGACTCGGCGCCGGCGAACGAGGCGACGACCTCGTCGACGAGCGCCTGTTCTCGAGCCGCCTGCTCGGGCAGGACCGGTGCCGGCTCGGCGGGGACGGTCGAGGGGGTCATCGGTCGCTCCTGACGGTTGCGGGAAGTCCCGCCCAGGCTGCGTGGAGCAGCTCGGCCAGGGACTCGGTCGTGACCGGAGCCGGGTTCGACTCCGGGATGGCGGGCAGGCACCGGTCGACGGCATCGTCGAGGTCGCCCTCGGCCAGGCCGTGGTCTCGCAGGGCGCGGGGCGCCTCGAGGCGGTCGTACAACGCGGTGAGCGCGTCGACGGCGGCAATGGCGCCCGCCCGAGCATCGGCGGCGGGCTGGCCCAGGGCTGCGCCGAGACGGGCGGCCAGCAGGGGGATCGCAGGCGCGTTGTGGGCGAGGACGTGCGGCAGGACGATGGCGTGGGTCTGCGCGTGGGGCAGGGCGTAGGCGCCGCCGAGCACGTGACAGATCTTGTGGTGCATCCCGGAGCCGGCCGAGGCGAACGCGACCGCCGCCAGGTAGCACCCGTAGAGCGCCAGGTCCCGTCCCGCTGCGCCGGACGGGTCGTTCACGACCAGCGGCAGGGCCGCGGCGAGGGCGCGGGCACCCTCGAGGCCGAGGGTCTGGTTGATGGGGTCGGTGCGCGGCGCCCACAGGCTGTCGACGCAGTGCGCGAGGGCGTTGAGCCCGGACGCGACACTCAGGTCGACCGGCAGCGACGTCGACAGCTCGCTGTCGTACACGACCACGACGGGGAGCACCCGTGGATCCACCCCGGTGCGCTTGACGCGCCCCTCGGTCAGGCCCCACACGGGGGTGGCCTCGGAGCCGGCGTACGTCGTCGGCACCGCGACGATCGGCAGGCCGCTCGTCATCGCGATGGCCTTGCCGAGGCCCGTCGTGGAGCCTCCTCCGATGGTGACGATGACGTCCACGGCAGCCTCGGCGGCCGCCGCGCGGGCCCGCTCGGCCAGCTCAGCCGGAACGTGCTGACGCACCTCCCGCCAGCGCAGGGCGACCGGGAGCCCGGACGTGACACGGTCAACGCGTGCGGGCTCGGAATCGGACGCGATGACCATCAGACGCTGCGCCCCCAGCCGCGCGAGCTCGTCGGCGACCCGGCTCGCCGCACCTCCACGCTCGAGGACGACCCGCTGCGGCAGCGTCTCATGGAGGAAGGACAGCCCGGTCACTCCCTCAGTGTCCTGCACGAGCCGACCCAGCCCCACGCGAACGCCACGTGCGTGCGGGAGCGAGCCCAGCGGCATACGGCATCCAGCTCTTCTGGCGTGGCGAAGGGCACCCCGGCAGGATGGGGAGGGCGTCCCCAAGGCGGCGACTCATCCGATATCTTGATGTCAAGATTTCTCGCGATCTCTCTCAGAACCCTCGGAATGGAGCTCAGGTGCCGGACTCGACAATCATCTACACGCACACCGACGAGGCGCCCGCGCTCGCCACGGCGTCGCTGCTGCCGATCGTCCAGGCGTTCGCAGGGAAGGCGGGCGTCGAGGTCGAGACGCGCGACATCTCCCTCGCGGGCCGCATCCTCGCGGCGTTCGACCTCGCCCCCGACGCGCTCGCCGAGCTCGGCGCTCTCGCCAAGCGACCCGAGGCGAACATCATCAAGCTGCCCAACGTCTCGGCCTCGATCCCCCAGCTCAAGGCGGCCATCAAGGAGCTCCAGGAGGAGGGCCACGCCGTCCCCGACTACCCGGACAACCCGACGTCGGACGAGGAGAAGGCGACCCGTGCGGCCTATGACAAGGTCAAGGGCTCAGCCGTCAACCCCGTTCTCCGAGAAGGCAACTCGGATCGCCGCGCGCCGGCCTCCGTCAAGAGCTACGCCCGCAAGCACCCGCACTCGATGGGCGTCTGGTCCGCTGACAGCAGGACCAACGTCGCGACGATGGACTCGGGCGACTTCCGCCACAACGAGAAGTCCGTCGTCCTCGACCGCGACGACACGCTGCGGATCGAGCACGTGGCCGCAGACGGGACCACCACCGTGCTCAAGGAGTCGCTGCCCGTCCTCGCCGGCGAGGTCGTCGACGGCACGGTCATGAACGTCGCCGCGCTCCGCGAGTTCCTCGCCGCGCAGGTGGCCCGCGCCAAGGAGGAGGGCGTGCTGTTCTCCGTCCACCTCAAGGCGACCATGATGAAGGTCTCCGACCCGATCATCTTCGGCCATGCCGTGCGGGCCTTCTTCCCAGGCGTTTTCGAGACGTATGCCGCTGAGCTCGCTTCCGTCGGCGCGTCCCCCAACGACGGGCTGGGTGCTGTCCTCAAGGCCATCGAGGCCCTCCCGGAGGACAAGCGCTCGGAGATCGCGGCGGCCGTCAAGGCTCGCTTCGATGAGGGGCCGGCCATCGCGATGGTCAACTCGGACAAGGGCATCACCAACCTGCACGTCCCGAGCGACGTCATCGTCGACGCGTCCATGCCGGCGATGATCCGCACCTCGGGCCACATGTGGAACGCCGCCGGCGAGGAGCAGGACACCCTCGCGGTCCTGCCGGACAGCTCGTACGCCGGGATCTACCAGGTCGTCATCGACAACTGCCGCGCGAACGGCGCGTTCGACCCGGCAACGATGGGCTCGGTCGCCAACGTCGGCCTCATGGCCCA
>DASUQN010000122.1:0-7138 GCA_036280515.1 Intrasporangium sp.
GATGTCCCAGTGGGTCCCCAGCCCCGACGTGGTCTCCCGCGGGTCGAAGGTTCCGAGGAGCTCCCCGAGCGAGAGCGCGGCAGTCCCGGTGTTCGACGCGAGGCCCGCTGCTGCGAGGCGGGCCGCGTTGAGGCCCGAGACATTGGACGCACCCATCCACGCGTCGCGCACCCTGTTGCCGTCGAGCGCGCTGGAGAAGTGGCCCGCGATGGGCATCCCCGCTGCGGCGTCGATCGCTCCGGCCGTGGCCTCGCCGTCCAACCGGAGCAGACGTGCGCACCCAGCAGCCGCTCCAGCGACGCCCCAGGAGCCGTGCGGGTGCATCCCGGCCCGGAGCCGGGTTGCTCGGCCGTACCGTGCAGCCACCTCGTAGGCCGCCAGCAGCGAGACGAGCAGGTCAGCCGAGTCCGACCGCTGCGCGGCGGCGAGCGCCAGGACGGCGGGGAACCCGTGCGCGGCCGGATGCCCCTTCGCGTACTTGTTGCCCTCGTCGAGCTCGAGACGGACGAGCGCGGTTGCGTTGAGCCAGGCGGCAGCCTCAACGCTGGCGTGGACGCCTGCACCGAAGAGGGGGGACGGTCCCGGCCCAGGCGCCCAGGCATCGACGAATCGCTGCTGATCCGGGTCCGTCGCCCCCAGGCAGGCCACGCTCAAGACGTCGAGCAGCACGAGGCGGAGCCGCTGCTGCACCCGCCCGGGAACTTCTTCCCAGCGCAGCCCAGCGACCCAGTCACCCAAAGTTGCTGTCGCCGAAGCCGTCTCGACATCCATGACTTCACATGCCCAGATAGGCCATGCGGACCCGGTCGTCCTTGGCCAGCTCAGGGCCCGGGCCCTCCAGGACGACACTGCCGCTCTCGAGGACGTACGCCCGGTCGGCCATCGCCAAGGCCTGGCTGGCATTCTGCTCGACCAGGAGCACGGCGACGCCCGTGTCGCGGATGCGCTTGATGGCGTCGAGCACTGCCCACGTCAGCTTGGGCGAGAGGCCGGTCGACGGCTCGTCGAGCATGAGCAGCTTCGGCTTGGCCATGAGCGCCCGCCCGATGGCGAGCATCTGCTGCTGGCCGCCACTGAACGTCTCGGCGACCTGGGCCCGCCTTTCACGAAGCATCGGGAAGAGCTCGAACACCTCGTCCAAGGAGCCCTTGAGCTCGGCCCGGTCCCGCGACCAGCCACCCATCTGGAGGTTCTCCTCGACGCTGAGGGTGCCGAAGAGCGCCCGCCCCTCCGGGACGAGCACGAGGCCCTCCTGCACCAGGTCGCTCGGCCTGCGTCCACCAGCAGGCTTGCCTACAAAGGTGATCGACCCAGAGGTCGGCTTGACCAGACCCGCGATGGTGTTGAGCGTCGTCGTCTTGCCGGCGCCGTTCGCGCCGACGATGGAGACGATCTCGCGCTCGTTCACCGCGATCGAGATCTCGTGGAGGATCTGGAGCCGGTGGTACCCAGCGGTGACCTTCTCAAGAGTCAGCACGGGTCGGCTCCTCCCCGAGGTAGGCCTCGATGACACGGGGATCCTTGGTGACCTCGTCCGGCCGACCGGTGGTCAGTACCTTCCCCAGGTTGAGGACGAGGACCGAGTCCGACAGTTGCATCACTGCCGCCATGATGTGCTCGACGAAGACGAGAGTGACCCCCTCATCGGTTCGAAGGCGCTCGAGCAGGTCGAGCACTGGGGCCCGCTCGGCGGGCACCAGACCCGCCAGCACCTCATCGAGGAGCAGCACCTTCGGCCGCAGGGCCAGCGTCCTCGCGAGTTCGAGCCTCTTGAGTGCGGCCGTGGGAAGGCCCTCGGTGGGCGAGTCGCGCCACGCGCCAAGGCCGACGGTCTCGATGATCGCCGCGGCATCCTCACGCGCGGTGAGCCGGGCCCCGGTGCCGGCGAGCACCGCGATGGCGACGTTGTCGAGCACGCTCATCGAATAGAACGGACGCATGAGCTGGAAGGTGCGGACCATCCCCGCCCGAGCAATGGCGTGCGGCGGCTTTCCGGTGATGTCCGCGCCCTCGAGGAAGGTCCGGCCCGAGTCGGCCGGGATCGCCCCCGCGATGAGGTTGAACACCGTGGTCTTGCCAGCGCCGTTGGGCCCGATGATGCCGAGGATGCTCCCCTCGTCCACCTCGAAGCTCACGTCCTCGACCGCCGTCACGCCCCTGAACCGCTTGGAGAGACCCTCCACCCGAAGGATGCTCATGAGCGGAACCACCTGTCCCGGATGGCGCTGTAGATGCCCTGCGGCAGGACCAGGATGATGACGATGAGGAGCACGCCGTAGATCATCACGTCCAGCCCGCCACGACCGGCGAGGAACGCCAGGAACTCCGGCGGGTTGCGGAGGAAGGTCGCGGTGAAGTCGGACAGCGGCCCCAGGATGAGGGCTCCGATGACCGGCCCCCAGATGGTCCCGACTCCCCCGATGACAGCGGGGAGGATCGCTTGGATGGAGACGGCTGATCCGAAGGCGAGGTCAGGGTCGATGAACAGGTAGTACTGGACGTAGAAGCCGCCGGCGACGGCGGTGATCGCGGCTGACAGGGCCATCGTCGTGAGCCGGTAGCGGATCACGTGGATGCCGAGCGATGCGGCGGCGTCCTGGTCGTCGCGCACGGCGAGCGCGAACTGGCCCGTCCTGGAGCGGAGGAACAGGACACTGATGACGAGCGCCAGGGTGAGGAATCCCAGTCCGATCCAGAAGTAGTTCGGGGAGTCCGGGGCGAACTGCATCCACCACCACGACTCGTCGACCAGGAGGGGAACGTGATACCCCTCGGCGCGGTTGACGAAGTCACTGTTGGTGGCGAGCAGACGGAACATCTCCGCAAAGGCGAAAGTCGCCAGCGCAAAGTATGCGCCCTTGAGTCGATAGCGCAGGGCGAGGAACCCGGACCCGACGGCGAAGAGTGCGGCGACGATCATGCCCACCACCAGCCCGATCCAGGGCGAGACCTCCTTCTCGACCAGCAGCCACGCTGTCGCGTACGCCCCGAGCCCGAAGTAGGCAGCGTGGCCGAAGGAGAAGAGGCCCCCGAACCCGCTCATGATGTTCCAGCCCACCGACATCAGGGCAAGGATCAGGACCCGCATGGCGATCGCTTCCATCGATGGCTCCAGGACCAGCGGCACCGGGATCATCAGGACGCACAGGACTGCGATGGCGAGCAGGTGGCGGTTCCACGGCTTGCGCGGTAGCGGTTTCGACTCGACCCGGTCGGTCGTCGCGGTCTGCGTCATGACGACCTCCCCAGAAGTCCCTGCGGCCTGAAGAACAGCACGAGGACGAAGACGATGAAGACGGACAGGAGCGGACTCTGGCCCGGCAGGAAGATCGTGCCGAGCTGCTCGGCCAGTCCGATGATCAGTCCTCCGATCAGGGCCCCGACGACGTTGCCCATGCCGCCGATCACGACCACGACGAAGGCGATGATGTTGAACAGCGCTCCGGTGCTCGGCTCGATCGTGACGAGTGGCGCCACGAGCGTCCCGGCTGCGCCTGCGCAGGCGGTACCGATGGCGAAGGTCAGGGCATGGATGAGCCGAGTGTCGATGCCGACGAGCTGAGCCCCCTTGGTGTTGGCGGCCACCGCTCGGATGGCCGTGCCGAGCCGGGTCCGCTGCAGCACGAGGAACAGCAGCCCCGCCAAGACGAGAGCGCCGACGAAGGCGATGACCCTCGAGAGATCCGCAACGGCACCGAAGATCCCGATCGCGCGATCGCCCGGCAGGGGAACCGACTTCGGGTTCGCACCGAAGATGAGCAGCAGGGCGTTCTCCAGCACGAGCGCGATGCCCAGTGTGATCAGCAGCTGGTTCTCCAAGGGCTTGCCCATCGCGCCGGACAGGATGCCTCGCTGGACGGCATACCCCACGGCGAACATCACGGGTGCGGTGACGAGCATCGTGACGTAGGGGTGCAGGCCCAGGTTGGTCACGAGCCACCAGGTCATGAAGAGGGCCACGGCAAGGAAGGCGCCGTGGGCGAAGTTGACGATGTCGAGGACACCGAAGATCAGCGTCAGCCCCATGGCGACCAAGCCGTACACGCCACCGATGAGCAGGCCGGTCACGATCGCCTGCGTGGCGATGACCGGGCTGTCGGCTCGGACATAGGCGAGCACGACGGCCGCGGCGATGACGGCCGTGAGGATGACCCTGCTGCGCGTGACCGCGACGGTGGGTCGCCGCAGGCGGCCAGCGGTCGCGGTCGAGCCGGGGGAGGTGTCCTCCTCAAGATCCATCCTTGAGGAGGACGCCTCGGGCTGCTGCTCCGGCATGGAGCCGTCAGCCGCCCATCGCGGGGTACGTCGGCTCGGCCTGGGCCAGCTCCTTCGGCCACACCTGGTTGATCACCCCGTCCTGCACCTGCATGAGGATCGGGATCGCGCCCTTGTTCTCGCCCTTCTCGTCGAAGGCGATCGGGCCGCTCTGCGCCATCAGGGACTCGAGGTTCGTCTGGGCAACCGCGTCACGGATCTTGGCGGGCTCGGTGCTCTTGGCACGCTCGATGGCGTCCGCCAGCACGCGGACGGAGTCATACGACAGGACGGCCCCGGTCCGGATGTCGTCGTTGTACCGCTGCTTGTAGAGGTCCGCGAAGGCCTTCGTCGCGTCCTTCGTGAAGTCCGGGTGGTAGTTCGCGTCGAAGTAGCCCTCAGCGGCAGCTGCGACTTCCTTGGGGAACTGCGGAAGATCGAACGCGCCGTTGGCAACGCCGTAGACGGCGTTGATCGGGGGCTTGACCGCGTCCACCGCCTTGGCGACGAGCACACCGTCTCGGTAGTAGCCCGCAACCGCGATGACGTCCGCACCAGATCCCTTCACCTGGGTCACCGCCGTCGTGAGGTCAGCGACACTCGCCGCGTCGTAGCTGATCGCCGGACCGACCTCGAAGCCGAGCTCTGTCGCGCGCCTGGTGAACGCGTCTCGCACACCGGAGCCGAACGGGCCCTGCTCATGGAGGAAGGCGGCCTTCTTGACGGGCTGTCCTGCCGCCGTCGACATGTCGAAGAGGTACTGGGCACCCTCCTCACCGATGACGGTCGCGCTCGGCTGCACCCGGAAGGTGTACTTGTAACCCTGGTTGAGGATCGAGTCGGCCACCGAGATGTCGATGATGAAGGGCACCTTGTTCCGCTCCGCCACCGTCGCAACGTTGGCGCTGACCGCGCTCTGGTAGGTGCCGACGATACCGACCGCTCCGTCCTGGATAAGCCGCTGGGCCTCGCTCTGGCCCACCTCGGGCTTCCCCTGCGAGTCCGCGGAGACCAGCTCGAGCTTCGCACCGCCGAGCGACTTGATGCCGCCGGCGGCATTGATCGCCTCGACAGCGAGCTTCGCCCCATTGTCCATCTGCTGCCCGTCGGCAGCGGAGGCGCCACTCAACGGGTGCAACGACGCGATCTTGATGGTTTCCCCGGCAGCACCCCCGGTCGAGCCCGAACCCCCGTCCGTGCCCGAGCCGCCACACGCGCTGAGCGCGAGCGGTATCACCATCGACACCCCGATGAACCAGGCCTTCTTCATGGGTCACTCCTGAGTCCCAGGACGTTCCGTTAATCGGAACAGTCGTCTTGTCTGGCAAGAGTGACAGCCCACCAAAGGGGCGGTCAAGGGTTCGTTACAGATTCGCGACACCGCAGTGGCCCAGCCGATTCGTCTCTCCGCACGCCCTTGCGACCGCCAGAATCGCCCTGCCATAATCTGTTCCACTGACGGGAACGCAGATCGCCTGCGAGCCAACACTGACGGGATGGTCCGCCAGCGGCACCGTGTCCAGCGGAGGAACCCCCCATCGTGGTGACGGAGCGCAAGGGAACCGAGACGGCGACGAGGGTCGCGGACGTCCTCATGCTCTTCACGGACGGCCCCGACTCCCTGGGGGTCACCGCGATCGCGCGTGCACTGGGCCTCTCCAAGACGGTGGTCCATCGGACGCTGTCCAGCCTGGTCGAGCGTGGGTTCCTCGTGAGTGAGCCGCGAACGAGGGAGTACGCACTCGGCCCCTCCCTCGCCTCGCTGGGGGCGCGGGCCCTGCGCGAGTCGAGCCTTCGGTCCGCCGCCCTCCCGATCATGCGAGGCCTCCAGGCAGCCACCGGGGAGACCGTGACGATCTCGGCGCGAGTGCCGGGTGGACGCGTCTATCTGGACCAGATCGAGAGCACGCGAGAGATCAAGATGACCGTCGAGCTCGGCCGACGCTTCCCGCTCCACGCCGGCTCCTCGAGCAGGTCCATCCTCGCCTTCCTCCCGGCCTCCGAACGCAATGAGTTCCTCGCTCGACACGAGCTGGAAGCCCTCACCCCCAAGACGATCACGGATCGGGATGACCTCGCGTCCCGGCTCGAGGACGTCCGAGCCACCGGGGCTGCGCAGTCGGACGGGGAACGGCAGCAGGGTGCGGGCAGCGTCGCCTCGCCGATCTTCGGGTTCGACGGCCAGGTCGTCGGTGCCCTGTCGGTGTGCGGACCCGCCTACCGGATGTCTGCCGAGGCCCGGACCGCCACGGTCCCACTCGTGCGCGACGCGGCAGACAAGATCTCGCGAGCCCTCGGGTGGCGAGGGGGCCTCCCCGTCGAGGAGACCAGGGACGCATCATGAACGACCTCGTCCGAACGTGGCTCTACGTCCCGGCGCACCACTCGGACCGTGCGCGAAAGGCGCTCGTCTCTGGGGCGGATGCAGTGGTCCTCGACCTCGAGGACTCGGTCCCGGCCGAGCAGAAGGACGAGGCACGGGAGGCGGCCCTCGCGCTCCTGCACGATCTGCCCCCCGACCGACCACGAGTCTGGGTGCGGATGAACCCGCTGGGCTCGCCCTGGGGTCCCGCAGACCTGGCCGCACTCGCAGGCGTGGACGCCGACGGTGTCCGACTGCCGCGCTCCCAGGACCCGGATGAGGTCAGGCAGGTGGCCGACGCACTCGACTGCGCGCTGCAGCTCCTCCTCGAGACGGCGCGGGGCCTCATGACAGCACAGGAGCTCGTGGCCGCCCACCCCTCGGTGGCCGGGATAGCGCTCGGCGAGGCCGACCTCGCCGCCGACCTAAGGGTGGCCCCGACTGGTCTGGACTGGGCGCGCGGGTGGGTGGTCGCTGTCGCACGAGCGGCCGGCCTCCCGTCGCCGGTCCAGAGCGTCTACA
>DASUQN010000123.1:0-7190 GCA_036280515.1 Intrasporangium sp.
GCGGGAGGTGACCCAGCGGCATACGGCAGATGGCTTGTCCGGCGACCCGGGACGGTTCGTCGCGGCGCAGGTCGACGCGTCCGACTCGGGGGCGGTCTCTGCACTCGCCCGTGAGCACGGGGCGACGCACGTGTTCAACGCCGTCGACCCACGCTTCGTCATGCCGATCTTCGAGGGGGCGCGCGGGGCGGGTGCCGACTACCTCGACATGGCGATGAGCCTGTCGAAACGACATGAGTCACAGCCGTATTCGCAGGTAGGGGTGAAGCTGGGTGACGACCAGTTCGCCCAGGCGCAGGAGTGGGAGACGGAGGGTCGGCTCGCCCTCGTCGGGATCGGCGTCGAGCCCGGGCTCTCGGACGTGTTCGCCCGTTACGCCGCTGACCACCTCTTCAGCGAGATCGACGAGCTCGGCACGCGTGACGGCGCCAACCTCGCCGTCCACGACGACGACGGCAACGAGATCTTCGCGCCGAGCTTCTCGATCTGGACGACGATCGAGGAGTGCCTCAACCCGCCGGTGGTCTGGGAGAAAGGCCGCGGGTGGTACACCACGGAGCCGTTCAGCGAGCCCGAGGTGTTCGAGTTCCCCGAAGGGATCGGGCCGGTGGAGTGCGTCAACGTCGAGCACGAGGAAGTGCTGTTGATGCCGCGGTGGCTCGATGCGAAGCGGGTGACCTTCAAGTACGGGCTCGGCGACGAGTTCATCGGCGTGCTCAAGACGCTCAACACCCTCGGGCTCGACCGCACGGAGAAGGTCCGTGTCGGCGGGGTGGAGGTGTCCCCGCGCGACGTCGTCGCTGCGGTGCTGCCCGAACCTGCCACGATCGGGCCTCGCATGACGGGCAAGACGTGCGCCGGACTGTTTGTCACGGGCACCGGCAAGGACGGCCGGCCGCGGCGGACCTACCTCTACCACGTCGTGGACAACGAGTGGTCGATGCAGGCCTACGGTGCCCAGTGCGTCGTCTGGCAGACGGCCGTCAACCCTGTCGTCGCCCTCGAGCTGCTCGCCCGCGGGACGTGGAGCGGGAGCGGGGTTCTCGGGCCGGAGGCCTTCGATGCCCAGCCGTTCCTGGACCTGCTCGCCGCGCCCAAGCCAGCGGGCTACGAGTCGCCGTGGGGCCTCGAGGACCGGTGACGGCTCCCCACGCGACTGGGCACGGCCCGCGGTCGCGTGACCAACGACCGAACTAGGCTGGAGCCCATGACAGCAGTGACGCAGCAGTCCGTCATCGAAACGGTGCCCAAGGGCCTGTTCATCGCGGGGGAGTGGCGCGACAGCTCCGATGGCTCGACGCTTGCCGTGGACGACCCCGCGACGGGCGAGATCCTCACCCACGTGGCCGACGCCACGGTCGCGGACGGACGCGCCGCCCTCGATGCCGCCGTGGCGGCGCAGGCAGACTGGGCACGCACCCCGCCGCGCGATCGCGCGGAGCTGCTGCGAGCGGCATTCGAGAAGATCACCGAGCGGGCGGACGAGTTCGCCATGCTCATGACGCTGGAGATGGGCAAGACCCTCGCGGAGTCGCGTGGCGAGGTGACCTACGGCGCGGAGTTCTTCCGCTGGTTCTCCGAGGAGGCGGTCCGCGTCCACGGTCGCTACAGCACCGCCCCAAACGGCGCGACGCGGCTGCTGACGATGAAGCAGCCGGTCGGCCCGACGCTGATGATCACGCCGTGGAACTTCCCGCTCGCCATGGGCACCCGCAAGATCGGTCCGGCGATCGCCGCCGGTTGCACGATGGTCGTCAAGCCTGCGGGCCAGACCCCGCTGACGATGCTGGCCCTGGCCGACCTGCTCGACGGGCTCGGGCTGCCGAAGGGGGTGCTCAACGTCGTCACCACCAGCCATGGCCGGACCGGCCAGGTGATGGAGCCGATCATCCGGGACCGGCGCCTGCGCAAGCTGACCTTCACCGGGTCGACCGTGGTCGGGCAGCGGCTCATCGAGCAGTCCGCCGAGGGGGTGCTGCGGGTGTCGATGGAGCTCGGTGGAAACGCGCCGTTCCTCGTCCTCGAGGACGCTGACCTCGACCGGGCGGTCGACGGCGCCATGCTGGCCAAGATGCGCAACATGGGAGAGGCCTGCACGGCGGCCAACCGCTTCTACGTCCACGAGTCCGTCGCCGACGAGTTCTCGGAGCGGCTCGCCAAGCGCATGGGCGCCCTGACCCTCGGTCGCGGCACGGAGGACGGCGTCGACGTCGGCCCCCTCGTCGACGAGAAGTCCCGGGACAAGGTCAAGTCCCTCGTCGAGGACGCCGTCTCCAAGGGTGCCCGCGTCATGGTCGGCGGTAACGCGCGCGACGGAGCGGGGTGGTTCTTCGAGCCGACCGTCCTTGCCGACGTTCCGGTCGAGGCGGACCTCTCGCAGGAGGAGATCTTCGGACCCGTCGCGCCGGTGACGGCCTTCCGCACCGACGACGAGGCGATCCAGCTGGCCAACAACACCCAGTTCGGCCTGGTCGCCTACCTGTTCACCCAGGACCTGTCCCGCGCAATCACGCTGAGCGAGGCCCTCGAGTACGGCATGGTCGGCGTCAACCAGGGCATCGTGTCCAACCCGGCCGCGCCGTTCGGTGGCGTCAAGGCCTCGGGCGTCGGGCGCGAGGGTGGGTTCGAGGGGATCGAGGAGTATCTGGAGACGAAGTACGTGGGGCTGGCCCTGTGACCAGCGCCTCCTCGTCCAGAGTTCGGTGAACGGGCCTCATTCGAGGACCTGTTGTGCTCAAATCGACCATATGGCTAGCCCTTCAGGACAGACGCCCAACGGTGAGGCCAACGGACCGCGCTCGGTGACCAACCTGCTCACCGATGTGGACCGCGTCCTCCGGCGCGGTCTCCCGGCCGGCGCCAAGGTTCACCCGTCCGGCTTCGCCGCGCTCGACGCGACGCTGACCGGCGGGTTCCGCTCGGGTGAGCTCGTCCTGGTGGGTGGCCCCGCCGGCAACGGCAAGACGACGATGGGCTTCCAGTTCGCCCGCAACGCGGTCGCGGCGGGTGGTTCGGCCCTCGTGTTCTCCTACGAGCACGAGGCGCACACCCTGCTCGAGCGGCTCATCGCCATGGAGGCCATGGAGTCCCTCGAGGGAGCCGGGGCGGCGGACGACTTCGGGATCAGCACGGCGGCGGACGTCCACAGCGTGCGTCGGGCGCTCGAGGCCGGCTCCGGAGGGGCCTCCCTCAGTTCCCTGCTCTCCGGGCTGCCGGGTGGCGTCGAGGCGCTCGCGTCGCTGGAGAGCTATGGTGACCGGCTCCATGTCCACGAGTCCTCTGGTGCCACCACGACGCTCGATGAGGTCGGCCGCATCGTCCGTGAGGTCACGGTCGGGTCGGGGACCGCGCCCCTCGTTCTCGTCGACTACCTCCAGAAGGTGCCGGTCTCCGGTGCGGCCGAGGAGGAGCGCTCGACGATCGCCGTCGAGGGTCTCAAGGACCTCGCCCTGGAGGTCGGGGCGCCCATCGTCGCGATCTCCGCGGCGGACAAGGAGGCCCTGACGTCAGGCCACCGGATGCGCACCCACGACCTGCGCGGCACGTCCTCCCTGGCCTATGAGGCCGATCTCGTCCTGATCCTCAGCGACAAGCTCGATGTCGTGTCGCGCGACCATCTCGTCTACGACCTGGGCAACATGCAGCGGTTCCGCGACTGGACCGTCCTGACCGTGGAGAAGAACCGGCACGGGCGTGGTCACGTCGAGCTCGAGTTCGCCAAGGACTTCGAGCACGGGCGCTTCCACACGCGCGGCAACGAGGTCAGGGAGCGGCTCATCGACGAGCGGGTCTTCACGACCTGACCGACGCCCGGCGTGCCTAACGGTCGATGATGGTGAGGCCGAGGTCGTCGCGCTCGTCGGCGACCTGCTCCAGGATGTCGACGACGAGGGCGTAGGTGTCGGGCGCCGTCTCCCGCAGCTCGTGCGAGTGGTCCCAGACGAGCTCGATCCGGCGTGCGTCCCTGGCCTCGAGCTCGCGGAGGGCATCGACGAGCGCATCCCAGTTGTGGCCGAACCAGGATGGCAGCTCCAGGGCGGAGGCGAACTCAGCCAGCACCGAGCGCTTGTCGGTCCCGGCCCGCACGACGCGCACGTCGGCACCATGTGCCACGAGAGTGATGATGTGGTCATCGACCTCGTCATGCCGTCCCAGGAACGTCGTCATGTGCCCTCCCGGATCCGGCTGAACGAGTCGTAGTGGTCCGCAGTCCGGTACTTCTCTCCACCGGCTCCCGTGACGATCCGGCGCGGGCCGCGGTCGTCAGAGCCCGGTGTCTCCACCGTGAACTCTCTGTAGTAGCCGCGGCGTTCGCGGGGCAGGATGCCTTCGCGGTTGAGGAAGGTCTGGTTGTCGTTGCGCGGATAGGGAAACGGGCCGCCGGCCTCGATCAGCGCGAGCGTGTCACGCGCCTCGGCCGGGAGGGCGGACTCCGCCACCCACGGCAATCCCGACACCGGATCCGTTGCGTTGTCGGTCGCGTCATCAGCTGACGTATGCCGCTGGGTTCCGTCCCCGCCCGACGTGGCAGTCACGCTTCGGCTGGGCACCAGAGCGATGTCCCGCCCCACCGTGCCGCCGTCACCGGCCGCTCGGACGACGAGCCACACGACGAGTGCGGCTGCTGCGACCAGCACGAGCATCAGCACCGCCCTCTGCGTCGTCGTTCGCACGGCCTCATCCTGCCCGCCGCGCACCGTGTCGGGCGAACCCATGACGGCCTCGATCCGGGTGGGCCAGACTCGGGGAGTGCGCAACCTGCTTCGAGGCCTCGTGGGTGACCAGCTCCTACGCCGTCCGGCTCCGGAGCAGCGCCAGCCGCTCGAGGTCCACCATCGCGTGCTCATCAACCGCGACCGGAGGGCAGTGTGGGACGAGCTGGTGACACCGGCGGTCCCGCTCCTCAGCGACGACCTGGCCGTGGTGGCCATCCCGGAGGCGCACCTGGCGCCGCCAACCGCGCTGGCCGTGCTGTGGCGTCGATCCAACGGTCGGCTCCGCGCAGGTCTGGGACAGGTCCTGGGCGCGGAGCCGCCACGTCTCGTCGTCACCCGAGCGGTCGATGGCTCGGCGCCGATCACCCTGACGACGACGCTCGAGGACGTCGACGAGGGGTGCATCGTCGATCAGCGGCTCAGCGGGATCACTCCGGCGCATGCCACCGAGCTCCGGTCGGCCGTTGCACTCCTGTGGTTGCAGCGCGGGCTGATCGGCCTGAAGGAGCGGCTCGAGCGTGACTCGCTCATCGGCCCGGCCGCCGCTGCGGATTCCAGAGACGCGGGTGCCGCACCGTTCTCGGCACGTCTCGGGGCCGAGATCGCGGCCCTGGACGCGACCGTGGGAGGGGCGGCACTCGTCCCCGTCGCCCACGATGAAGCCATCGAGCTGGCCGTCCCGCCTGACGTCCTCTGGGACCTGCTCCTGGACCCGGGATGCGAGCCACTCGTGCGACCGCACACCCTGGGCGTGACGAGGGTCGTCGTCCCCGGTTCTCCCGAACAGGTCCACGTGGCCCTTCACGAGAGCGACGACGGGCCGCGCTCCGTCACCGTCTCTCAGGTGACGGAGCGGGTCCGGTCGGCGCGCATCGTCGAGCGCAGCCTGACATCGGAGTTCGAGTCGGCCGTCGTCACGCAGATCGAGCCGACCGCCGGGGGCAGCCGGCTCACCGAGTCCCTCGTCGGCTCACTCCCGCTCGGCGCGGGCTCGCTGTCCGGGGCGGGCCCAGCGGCAGCTCTGCTGCGAGCCCGCCTCGAGGCGATCCGGCGACTGGCCGAGGCGGGGATCCAGCCCCAGCGGGACCCCCGCACCGGCTTCCTGCCGCCAGGGTTCGAGCCGCCCCCAGAGACGCCCGCGGTTGCATCGCCCGTTCCCTCCCCAGTGCTGCTGCCTCCGCCCCACCTGCCGATCGCGTTCCCTCAGCACCGCCCGCAGAGGAACGACAACTTCGACGAGGCGTTCCTCACCTGGGGCATGCTGTAGCCGGAGCTCCGCGGCAGGGGCGCACTACCTTGGGAAGATGCTCGAGACACATGCCGAGATCGCGTCACTTCAGCGGCTGCTCGACGCCTCGCACGCCCGGGCCACTGGTCACCTGCGCTCGATCATCAACGACGAGCGGAGCCTCGCTGCTGAGGAGCTCGTGCAGCTGCTCACGGGGATGAAGGTGCTGTCCGTGGCCACCGTGACCTCCCGCGGAGAGCCGCGCATCAGCGCGCTGGATGGTCACTTCCTGCACGGCACCTGGACCTTCAGCACCGACGGCAGCTCGGCCAAGGCGAGGCACATCGAGCGCCGGCCAGCCGTCAGCGTGGCGCACATCGACGGTGAGGAGCTGGCGCTCTTCAGCCACGGCACGGCCGAGCTGATGCGGCCGGGGCCCGAGCGGGACGAGGTCGAGGCGCACTGGACCGCGCACTACGGCAGCAACCCGTACTCGTGGGGTGACGACATCCGGATGTATCGGCTCCGCATGACCTGGGCGGTCGCGTACGCCTTCCAGCGGGACGAGCTGCTGCGGGCTCGAGGAGTGGTGTCGACGAAGGATTGACATGTGACCAATTGGTCACCTATTCTCGACTGGTGTCAGACGCCGACGCCGTGTTCAAGGCCCTGGCCGACCCCACCAGGAGGCTGCTCCTGGATCGGCTCTTCGAGCGTGACGGCCGCACGCTCGGCGAGCTCGAGGCCGACTGCGACATGACCCGCTTCGGTGTCATGAAGCACCTCAAGGTCCTCGAGGAGGCCGGGCTCGTCACGGCCCGCAAGGTCGGGCGCGAGAAGCATCACTTCCTCAACCCCGTCCCGATCCGGCTGATCCACGACCGGTGGATCAGCAAGTACTCCGAACCACACGTGTCGGCCCTGGCCGACCTCAAGTCCTCCCTGGAGGAGCACCATGACTGACTCCCTCGTCGGAACGGCCGCTGCCGAGCAGTCCGCTGCACCGACCACGCAGGTCTACGACATCTTCATCAAGGCAACCCCAGAGGCGGTCTTCGATGCGATCACCAAGCCGGAGTTCACCCGCCGCTACTTCTACGGCGCCGAGATCGAGATCTCGGCGGATGCCTACCGCTCGCACGGGCCCGATGGGTCCGACTGGGGCTGTGGCGCGACGCTCGAGTTCGACCCGCCACGCCGCGTCGTCCACGAGTGGCGCTCCGGCTACGACCCGACGCTCGCCGCCG
>DASUQN010000124.1:0-2402 GCA_036280515.1 Intrasporangium sp.
CCCGGGCCGCCCGCGCGATCGGTGAGTCCGACGAGGAGACCCGATGCGCGCAGTTCCTCCGGGACTCGTCGGCCGAGGGAGCCCGCGAGCTCGGCTTCTGAGCCGCGCCCG
Organism: Intrasporangium sp.; assembly: GCA_036280515.1. GTDB lineage: Bacteria > Actinomycetota > Actinomycetes > Actinomycetales > Dermatophilaceae > Intrasporangium. Next base: position 112 of record DASUQN010000124.1, read on the forward strand.
AGCCTCGCGGCTTGTTGGTTTGGGCGATCCTCGACCGTTTGGCAGAACTTTCGGCCAGACGAGGCAGGATCGCCCAAACCCGCTGACCTCACGTCGGCGTAGGGTCGGGGAACCGCCGCCCAGAGAGGACCTGTCATGCCCAAGCCGCCGTTGCCCGCACCTGTCGAGGAGCTGCTGACCCAGCCGAACCACGCGACGATCAGCTCGCTGCGGCCGGACGGGCACCCGGTCTCGGTGCCGACCTGGTACCTCTACGAGAACGGCCGGATCCTCGTCAACATGGACGGCGGTCGCAAGCGCATCGAGTACCTGCGCAACGACCCGCGGGTCAGCGTCAGCGCGATGGACCCGCAGGACTGGATCACCCACGTCAGCGTCCAGGGCCGCGTCGTCGAGTGGGTCGAGGACGACGAGCTCGCCGACATCGACCGGATCGCCACGCACTACACGGGCCAGCCGTACGGGGTCCGCAACCGCCAGCGCGTCAGCGCCTGGATCGAGATCGACCGGTGGCACGCCTGGGGTCGGCTGAAGAACCTGGGCTGACCACCCCTACATGGGCTCGAGCATCGCCACGCCCGCAAAACCACAGAAACGGGTGACCGTTTCTCTTTACTTCAATCCGTATGTGTGGTCTCCTTGAATGACCAGCCGGCGTCGTCGAGCGCCGCCAGGAACACCAAGGAGTCCGATGTACGCAGCGGAGCGGCAGCAACGGATCATTGCCGAGGCGCGACGCGCGGGCCGGGTCGAGGTGACTGCACTCGCGGACACCCTCGGCGTTGCGACCGAGACGATCCGCCGCGACCTGACGGCCCTGGAGCGGCGGGGTTCCCTGCGCCGGGTGCACGGAGGTGCGATCCCCGTCGAGCGGCTCGAGATCGAGCCATCGCTCGCAACCCGTTCCGGTCGTCTCACGGACGTCAAGCGCCGCATCGCCGCCCGCGCGCTCGACCGGCTGCCCCCCGGCGGCAGCATCATCCTCGACGCGGGCACGACGACCCGAGCGGTGGCCGAGCTGCTCCCGCCGGACCTCGACCTCACCGTCCTGACCAACAGCCTCTCGACCGCGTCCGTGCTCGCGACCCATCCGGGCGTGTCGCTCTACCTGCTCGGGGGACGAGTGAGAGGCCAGACCGGAGCCGCCGTCGGGGACTGGACGGTCCGAGCCCTGACGGATGTCGTCGTCGACGTCGCTCTCATCGGGACCAACGGATTCTCGGTCGCCCGTGGCCTGACGACCCCTGACCAGTCCGAGGCGCTCGTCAAGCGCGCCATGGTGGCATCGGCCCGCACCGCGATCGTCCTCGCCGACTCGAGCAAGGCGGGTGACGCGCACCTCCACAGGTTCGCCGAGCTCGGCGACATCGACATCCTCATCACCGACACGGACGTCGACGACGACGTCGCGGCGGAGATTCGCGCTGCGGGCCCCGACGTGGTGACGGCATGATCACGACGCTGACGCCCAACCCGAGCATCGACCGCGCGGTCTTCGTCGATGCCCTCAACCGCGGCGAGGTGCACCGAGCCGCGGGAAGCCGCGTCGACCCGGGCGGCAAGGGCGTCAACGTGTCGCGGGCCCTCGCCGCCCAGGGAGCGGCCACCACTGCGGTCCTGCCCATCGGCGGACCGGAGGGGCGCCTGCTCGAGGAGCTGCTCGACGACGCCGGTGTCGACCACGCCGGCGTCCCCGTCGCGGGCATGGTCCGGATGAACATCAGCGTCCTCGAGCCCGACGGGACCACGACGAAGCTCAACGAGCCGGGGCCGGATCTCACCCCAGCCGAGGTCGACTCCCTGTTGGCGGCGACGCTCGAGCGCTCGGCCGACGCCCACTGGGTCGTCGGCTGCGGCAGCCTCTCCCCGGGCGCCCCGGCGGACCTCTTTGCCGCCCTCGTGAACCGAGTCCGCGGGAGCGGCGGGCGCGTGGCGATCGACTCGTCCGGCGCTCCGATGGCCGCTGCGGTCGCGGCACGCCCCCACCTGATCAAGCCGAACCAGGAGGAGCTCGCCGAGCTCGTCGGGCACTCACTGCCGACGCTCGACGACGTCCACCGCGCGGCCAAGGACCTCATCTCGGCCGGTATCGAGGTCGTCGCGGTCAGCCTCGGTGCTGACGGCGCGCTCCTCGTCACCGACGCCGAGGTCATCCATGCTCGGGCCACGATCTCGGCCCCCCTGTCCACCGTGGGCGCCGGCGACTGCATGCTCGCCGGCCTGCTCCACGGCCTGTCGAGCGGCCGCACCGCCGGAGAGGCCCTCTCGATGGGAGTCCTCTGGGGCGCAGC
>DASUQN010000125.1:0-2349 GCA_036280515.1 Intrasporangium sp.
TCGGTCACCGTGGGTTACCGGCTCTACCCGCAGCCAGGCTGGGAGCACCCGCTCGACCTGCGCACGACCTATGTCCTCGACGACAGCGGCCTCGTCGTGACGACCGCTGCGCGCAACGTCGGGCCGACGGCGGCACCGTTCGGCTACGGGGCGCACCCCTACCTCGCGATCGGGTCCACGCCGCTGCCTGAGGTGCAGGTCAAGGTCCCGGCCTCGACGTGGGTCGAGGTCGATGACCGCCTCGTGCCGACGCGGCGACTGGACGTCGAGGGCAGCGGCATTGACCTCCGTCAGCGGCGGGCGCTCGGCGAGACGCGGTTGGACTCCGCTTTCACGGACCTCATCCGAGACGACGACGGGATGTGGCGTTGCGAGGTCGTGACCGAGGCCGCCGGCCGCGTCGTGCTGTGGGCGGACGCGGCGTTCCCGTGGGTCCAGGTCTTCACCGGTGCGGTCGAGAAGGGGCTGGGCGAGCCCGGGATCGCCGTGGAGCCGATGACGTGCCCGGCTGACGCCTTCAACTCCGGGGACTCGCTCATCACGCTCGCTCCCGGCGACGAGTGGACCGGCACGTGGGGGATCTCACCCGGCTGAGCGCGCGATCTGGGTCCGGCCTCCAGCAGCTAGGCTTGGCGAAGCGCTCGGCCATTGGTGAGCGCCTATCAGACGAGCAACGAGGTGGACTGTGCCGACTGGCAAGGTCAGGTTTTTCGACGCAGACAAGGGCTTCGGCTTCATCGCGGAAGACGATGGCGCTGACGTGTTCCTGCACGCCAACGCCCTGCCCGAGGGCGTCACGACCCTGAAGAAGGGGACTCGTGTCGAGTTCGGCGTCGTCCAGGGGCGCAAGGGGGCACAGGCACTGCAGGTGCGCGTCCTCGACCCCGCCCCCTCCCTTGTCAGCAAGCGCCGCGAGCGCGACCGCAAGCCGGCCGAGGAGATGGTCGTCATCGTCGAGGACGCCATGCAGGTCCTCGACGAGGTGAGCAACGGCCTGCGCAGGGGCCGCTACCCGGACAAGGACTTCGGCTCCAAGGTGGCGCAGGCGCTCCGCAAGGTCGCCGACCAGCTCGAGGGCTGACGCCATGGTTCCCACCCTCACGTCGAAGCGGGACGCGGCCAAGCAGGACGCGGTGCTCCTCGCTGCCGTCGACCTCGCCCGGGCCGCCCTCGATGAGGTCGCCGAGCCGGGCACCGTCGGTGCGCACTCAGGCATGGAGATGCTCGGGGAGCGACTCGCCATGCACTGGTTCGAGTGCACGTCGCCCGGCTACCACGGCTGGCGGTGGGGGGTCAGCGTGGCCCGCGTCCCGCGTGCGAAGGCGGCCACGGTGTGCGAGACGAACCTCCTCCCCGGACCCGATGCCGTCCTCGCGCCGGAGTGGCTGCCGTATGCCGACCGGCTCGCGCCCGGCGATGTCGGTGCGGGCGACGTGCTGCCGCGACGGCCGGACGACCCCAACCTCGAGGCCGGCTTCGAGGCGACGGGCGACGAGGACGTCGACCAGATGGCCTTCTTCGAGCTGGGCCTGGGCCGACCCAGGGTCCTGTCGCCCGAGGGGCGTGACGCCGCAGCCACACGCTGGTACGCCGGGGAGAGCGGCCCGAAGGCGGAGATCGCCCTGAAGGCCACCGCCCGCTGCACGACGTGCGGCTACTTCGTGCCGATGGCCGGCGCGCTGCGGGCCGTCTTCGGTGTCTGCGCCAACGAGTGGAGCCCGTCCGACGGGCGCGTCGTCTCGCTCGACCACGGGTGCGGTGCCCACTCGGAGACCGACGTCGAGCAGCCGGACCCGACGCCCATCGGTGAGCCGATCGTCGACGAGTTCGCCGTCGACCTGGAGCAGGTCCTCCCGGCCGACGCCGATGCGATGCCTCCAGCTGACTCGACCGGGGAGGGCCCCGGCGAGCCGATCCCAGAAGCTGTCCACTCGATCGACGGGGAGCCGGCTGGCGAGGACAACGCCGATGCCACCGGCGAGGACAACGCCGAGGCCACCGGCGAGGACACCGGCGAGCGGGACTGAGCTCAGCGGCATACGCCCACGTCTGCCGTCAGGCGGCATCCTTCGCGTTGCCGCGGCCGCGCCGCAGGTACAGCCAACCGATGGCGCCCAGGCCCATGCCGGCCACGCACGTCCACGGCCACCAGTCACGGTCCCCCTCGTGCAGGGCCGGCACGACGAGGGTGACGACGAGCGCCACTGCCCATGCGACGATGCCGGCCTCGACGATCTTGAGCATGGGGACGTGGACCGGCTCGAGGGGCTCCCCGGGCTGACGGCGAGGGGTCTGGTCGGTCACGTGGGCCAGCCTAGGTGATTCTGTGCGCGGCCAGCCGCGGGCCAA
>DASUQN010000126.1:0-7883 GCA_036280515.1 Intrasporangium sp.
ACGCGCGTCCGGGCCAGCGCCGACTGCACGACGTGCCGGCCCCGGGGCATCGTCGACATGAAGTGCGGCTTGTCCACCACGACGAGCCGGTCGTCCTCATGGAGCACATCGATCGGGAAGGGCACCTCGACCTCGTCAGGCAGGTCGCGATGGGTCCAGCAGACCGACCGGGGCACGAACGGCGCGTCAGCCGGGACCGGTCGACCGGCGGCGTCGACGAACTCCCCCGCCGCCAGCTTGCCGTCCACCTCGGCAGGGGTCAGCCCCCGGAGCCGCTCGACGAGGTGGTCGCGCAGCGTCTCCCACGGCCCGTCCTGCGGCATGCGGATCCGCTGCGCGTCGACGCCGTGCCGTGGCGGCAGCGGCGACGCGGGGATGCCACCACGCGCCACTCAGTCCCCCGCCAGGCACAGCCCGACGTCACGACCCAGGAAGCGGCCGTATGCCGCCGAGCTCGCTTCCAGCCCACGCAGCGCCTTCGCCGTCAGCCGCGTCAACGGCGTCACCTCGAGCACGACCGTGTTCTTGCCGTCCTTGCCGTCCTTGCCGTCCGTGCTGGCCTGCCGCTTCCAGACGCCGGCGACCTCGCCGTCGACGACGACCGTCGGCTGGAAGACCAGGTTGCGCCCGGGCACGACCTTGACGACATGCTCGTCAGGGAGCGTGACGTCCCGAGACTTGAATCCCAGGAGGAACTCGTCCCACTGCGGCAACAGGTGCACGCCACCCGGCCCATCTCCTGCTGCTGGCGCGTCGACGTGGCCGAGCCAGGCCTGGCCACCGACGTCCTGCCGAGTGACGCGATCGCCGATGAGCTCGAGGGCCTCACGGACGAAGGCGAGCGTTCCCGCGATCCAGCCGGCAATGTCCTTCTCGGTCGCCGGCCCATGGCTGCGGAGATACCGCTCGATGACGGTGGTCATCGCCTCCTCATGGGAAGGTTTGCGGCTCAACGGAACCCACTGGTCGATGAGTACGAAGGTCGGCTGCCTCCCGGCGAGCGGACCTTGGCAGAGCAGCCCAGTCATGCAGTGGTGACCGACGAGATGGTAGGTCCGCTGTCCGGATGGGTCGATGCCGTGGTCGGCGAGCAGCGAGAGGACGTCCGGTCGGCTCATCGGCTCCCCGAGGTACTCCTCGAAGATGACCCCCGCCTTCTCGACCTCGTCCGGCGTGATGCCGAGCTGGGCGTAGCGCGGGCCGAGGGACGCGAGCACGCGCGGCGCGAGGAGCTCACACATCCACCGGGCGTCCTCGGCCGGGACCCAGTGGATCGTCCCGCGCATCGGCCAGGTCCGGACGATCTGCCTCTCGACGACGGCCTGCTCGATCTCGGCGAGCGTCAGGCCGGAGCGCACCCCGATCGACCACACCCCACTCCCGTAATCCTGTGCCTGAAGAGCGCCCATCCAACGAGTCACGGACAGCGGCGTCACGGGGGCCGCGGCGGTACCCATGGCGGGCGTGAGGCCCAGCGCGGCCATCCGAGCGCGACGCAACCGCCTCCGGTCGCCGACCTTCAGCATGGAACCCAGCTCAGCGGCATACGGCCTCCTATCCGAGGACGGCGGCGCCGAAGGTCGCCTTGAGGTCTCCGAAGAGCGCCGACGTCGCGTTGACCCGCAGCCCGTCGTCGAGCGTCATGAGCACGGACCGACCCGGCTGGGTCAGCTTCACGTGGACCTCCGTGGCGCCGGGGTGCTCCCGGAGGATCTCCTTGAGACGCTCGGCACGGGCCGCGGTCAGCTGACCCAGCGGGAGCGTGAGGACGACCGGCCCGCGCGGGCCCTCCTTGATGTCCGGGATCGACAGCTCCTGCGCGAAGATCGAGATCGAGTCGTCGCGCGCGCTGACCCTTCCCTTGACCGCGCACACGGTGTCCTGGGCCAGCATCGTGGAGTACGTCAGGTAGGCGGACGGGAAGAACAGGCACTCGATCGCTCCGTCGAGGTCCTCGACCGTGGCGATGGCCCACAGGTCGCCCTTCTTCGTCCGCTTGAGCTGGAGACCGGTGATGAGCCCTGCCACCGTGACCGGGGTGCCATCCGGCTTGGGGTCGTCACCCGTGAGCGAGGCGATCGACGTGTCGGCGTGCGTCTGCAGGATGTGCTCGATGCCGAAGAGTGGGTGGTCGGAGACGTAGAGGCCGAGCATCTCCCGCTCGAAGGACAGGAGAGTGGACTTGTCCCACTCGCCCACCGGGACGGGTGGCAGGCCGTCGAAGGCGCCCGCACCGCCGGATTCGCCCGACTGGTCGCCCATGTCAAATGCGCCGAAGAGGCTGTCCTGGCCGATGGCCTCCTGCTTCTTGACCTCGACGAGCGCATCGATGTAGCGCTCGTGGACCTCGACCATCCCCCGCCGGCTCTCACCGAGCGAGTCGAAGGCGCCGCTCTTGATGAGGGACTCGATGGTCCGCTTGTTGCAGACGACCGCCGGCACCTTGGACAGGAAGTCCTTGAAGGACCCGAAGGCGCCCTTCTCCTCCCTGGCCTTGATGATCGCCTCGACGACCGGCAGGCCGACGTTGCGGATCGCCGCGAGACCGAAGCGGATGTCGGTCCCGACGGCGGCGAAGTTCGCGACCGACTGGTTGACGTCTGGCGGCAGCACCTTGATGCCCATGTGGCGGCACTCGCCCAGGTACAGCGCGGACTTGTCCTTGTCGTCGCGCACGCTCGTCAGCAGCGCGGCCATGTACTCAGCCGGGTAGTTCGCCTTGAGGTAGGCCGTCCAGTAGGAGACGAGACCGTAGGCCGCCGTGTGCGCCTTGTTGAAGGCGTAGTCGGAGAACGGGACGAGCACGCCCCAGAGGGCCGCGATTGAGGCCTCGTTGAAACCGTTGGCCTTCATGCCCTCCGAGAAGGGGACGTACTCGGCGTCGAGCACCTCCTTCTTCTTCTTGCCCATGGCCCGCCGCAGCAGGTCGGCGTTGCCGAGCGTGTAGCCGGCCAGTTTCTGCGCGATGGACATGACCTGTTCCTGGTACACGCACAAACCGTGTGTGTCCTTGAGGATCGGCTCGAGCGCCTCGACCATCTCGGGCTGGAGCTTGCCCTTGAGCTGCGGGTCGAGCGGGACGATCTCCTGCTTGCCGTTCTTGCGCAGCGCGAAGTTCGTGTGGGCGTTGACGCCCATGGGGCCCGGTCGGTAGAGGGCGAGAGCGGCCGAGATGTCCTCGAAGTTGTCCGGCTGCATGAGCCGCAGCAGGGAACGCATACCGCCGCCATCGAGCTGGAAGACACCAAGGGTGTCGCCACGACCGAGCAGGTCGTAGGTCGCCTGGTCGCTCATGTCTTTCGACAGCGTGTCGAGGTCGATGTCCTCGTCCCGGTTGTCCTTGATGTTGGCGATGGCGTCATCGAGGATCGTGAGGTTGCGCAGCCCGAGGAAGTCCATCTTGACCAGCCCGAGCGCCTCGCAGCTCGGGTAGTCGAACTGTGTGATGACCTGGCCGTCCTGAAGGCGCTTCATGACCGGGATGACGTCGATGAGCGGCTCGCTGCTCATGATGACGCCGGCCGCGTGGACTCCCCACTGCCGCTTCAGTCCCTCGAGGCCCTTGGCCGTGTCGACGACCTCCTCGAGGTGCCGCTCCGTCTGCACCAGGGCGCGGAACTCCCCGCCTTCGTGGTAGCGATCGTGGTCCGGGTTGTAGACGTCGGCGAGCGGGACGCCCTTGCCCATGACATCGGGCGGCATGGCCTTGGTCAGCTGCTCGCCGACACTGAACGGGTGGCCCATGACCCGGGCCGCGTCCTTGACCGCCTGCTTCGCCTTGATGGTGCCGTAGGTGACGATCTGCGCGACGCGATCCTCGCCGTACTTCTCGGTGACGTACTTGATCACCTCGCCCCGCCGGCGCTCGTCGAAGTCGACGTCGAAGTCGGGCATCGACATGCGCTCGGGGTTGAGGAAGCGCTCGAAGATCAGGCCGTGCGGGATCGGGTCGAGATCGGTGATCCCCATCGCGTACGCGCACATCGACCCGGCCCCCGAGCCGCGACCCGGCCCCACCCGGATCCCGTTGCGCTTGGCCCAGTTGATGAAGTCGGCGACGACCAGGAAGTAGGACGCGTACCCCTTCGAGACGATGACGTCCTCCTCGAAGGCCGCCTGCTTGCGGGCATAGTCCGGCACGCCGTCCGGGAAGCGACGCTGCAGCCCGGTCTCGACCTCCTTGATGAACCATGACGTCTCGTCCTCCCCCTCAGGCACGGGGAAGCGGGGCATGAAGCGGCCCTCGCCCTCGGTGAACGACACGTCGCACCGCTCGGCGATGAGCAGCGTGTTGTCGCAGGCCTCCGGCAGCTCGCGCCAGAGGTGGCGCATCTCCTGGGGCGACTTGAGGTAGAAGTCGTCGGCGTCGAACTTGAACCGGCCGGGGTCCATGAGAGTGGAGCCGGACTGGACACAGAGCAGGGCTGCGTGAGCCTTGGCGTCCTCGGGCCTCGTGTAGTGCAGGTCGTTCGTCGCGAGGAGGGGCAGCCCGAGGTCCCGAGCGAGACGGAGGAGGTCCTTCTGCACTCGGCGCTCGATCTCGAGGCCGTGGTCCATGAGCTCGACGAAGACGTTGTCGGGCCCGCAGATGTCGCGCAGCTCGCCGGCCACCGCGCGGGCCTCGGCGTACTTCCCGAACCGCAGCTTGGTCTGGATCTCGCTCGAGGGGCAGCCGGTCGTGACGATCAGGCCCTTGCCGTAGGCGGCGAGCAGCTCCCGGTCGATGCGGGGCCACTTCGTGTACACCTGGTCGAGGGAGGCGATCGAGCTCATGCGGAACAGGTTGTGCATGCCCTCGGTCGACTCGGCGAGCATCGTCATGTGGGTGTAGGCGCCGCCGCCGGAGATGTCGTCGCGACCGCCATCGCCCCAGCTGACCTTCGTGCGGTCCGTGCGATGGGTTCCCGGAGTGATGTAGGCCTCCACGCCGATGATCGGCTTGACCCCGGTGCCCTGCGCCTTCTTCCAGAACTCATAGGCCCCGAAGACGTAGCCGTGGTCGGTCGTCGCGAGCGCCGGCATACCCATCCGTGCCGCCTCCGCGAAGAGGTCGGTGATCCGAGCCGCTCCGTCGAGCATCGAGTACTCCGTGTGCACGTGCAGGTGCACGAAGTTCTGGTCTGGTCTCGGAGCGGATTGGGTCGACATCGGGGTTGAGTCTAAGCCTCGCCGGGGACACTCCCCGGGCGTGTCGGAGCGGGTGTCGCGAACCGTGCCGTAGGCCGTGTCGTGTGCCGCCGAGGGGCGCCGGATCGGCGGCTTTGCGCGAGGCTGGAACCGATCCGGAGCCGACGGTGTACAAGTGGTTGCGGGACCAGTGCCCGAGTGGGAGGAGCCATCGAGAAGGACCGGGAGACCGAGATCCTGGCCCGGGTGCGCGCCGGAGAACAGGCTGCGTACGCCGAGCTGGTGGTGGCGCACGCCCCGCTCGCCAAGCGCGTCGCCGTCCTGTCCGGAGCCGGCGGCGACGCGGACGACGTGGTGCAGGAGGCATTCGTGAAGGCGTACCGGTCCCTGGCCACCTTCCGCGACGGCTCGAGCTTCCGGCCGTGGCTGCTGCGGATCGTGGTCAACGAGACGCACAACCAGCGACGCGGCTCCGGTCGCAGGGCGGAGCGGGAGCGCCGTGCCGGGTGGCTCGACGCCCGGTCGCTCACGGTGCCGGACCCGGCCGAGGAGGCGCTGTCGGCCGCGCGGCGACGTGCCCTCCTCGACGCCGTGTCCGCGCTCCCTGCCGACCAACGCGATGTCGTCGCCTGCCGGTACCTGCTCGAACTGTCGGAGGCGGAAACCTCACAGGTTCTCGACCTCCCCACGGGAACGGTCAAGTCCCGACTGCATCGCGCACTGAGCGCACTGAGGGAGGTGATGGCCGATGCCTGACCAGCTCGATGCCCTCGAGCGCGAGCTCATCGCCCTCGGCCGCGATCTCGCGCCCGACCCGCCGCCGGACGGCTTGGTGACGGCCGTCCTCGACCGGATCGCCGACGACGACTCCATCCTCGGCGTGGCGGAGCGGCGCCCCGCACAGCGCCGACGTTCCGAACGCAGCCGCCCCACGCGCCGCCTGGCTTGGGCGATCGCGGCGATGGTCGTCGCCGTAGTCGCCCTCGTACCCCCGGTCCGGGCCGCTGTCATGGAGCTGCTCCACATCGGAGGGATCGTCGTCCGCGAGGAACCCGGACCACGCCCGCTGCCGTCGACGCCCGGTTCGGGGGCGCGCCCGAGCCTTGGACAGAGCGCGACCTCGGTCACCCTCGACGAGGCCAGGCGGGTGCTCGGGTTCGACTTCGGGGTCCCCGAGGCGCTCGGGCCGCCGGCGACCGTGTCGGTGTCGCACGAGGGACGGGTCGCGGAGCTGACCTGGGGCGACGGCGCAGGGGTGACCCGGCTCGACGTCTTCACCGGGTCTCCCGAATGGGGCTACCTCAAGCGGGTCTGGACGGCCGTCACCCCGACCGGAGTCAACGGTCGCGACGCCGTGTGGCTGGGCGCTACCCACGAGATCGAGTGGGTTGATCGGCGGGGGGTCACGCAGACGGCCCCGCCCAGGCTGGCCGGCCCGACCCTCGTCTGGGTCATGAGCGCCCCGGACGGACGCGACCTCACCTATCGCCTCGAAGGTCCGTCGACGCTGGCCACGGCGCTGGAGATCGCCACGACGGTCCCCTGAGCGGACGGAACCACTCAGGGTCGGGCGGTGTAACGACGTCACCGCTCACGACCATCGAAGGAGCACCCATGCGCAGGTTCATCGTCCTGGTCATCACCGCACTTGCCGGCCTCGTGCTACTTCCGGCAACCCCTGCCAGCGCAGGTGGACCGACCTCCGTTCTCGTTGTCGACCACGACGGCAGGCACGCTGCTGGCGCGCTGACGGGCAGCTCTGCCTACGACTCCCTCGCCCGGGCGTTGGACATCGAGAACCCGCCGGACGGGGAGCCCAGATCGGAGGACAGCTTCATGGCGGGCTCGATCCGCCTCACCTGGATGATCCATGACGTGCAGCCCTGGCGCGTGGACGCCCTGACGATCGAGGGTTCGGACGTCTGGGTGAGCACGGTGCTCATGCAGGGCGGAGAGAGCCTCTTCTCGGGCGCCGAGTCCCCGCCCCGGGCCGTCTGGCATCGACCGGCGAACACCGCACTGCTCCTGACGGCCCTGACGGACCTCGGAGTCCTGGGCGGCGATGTGGTCGAGCCGCCCGCATCCACGACCGGTTCGACCGCCTCCGTGACCAGTTCATCCGCCCCACCGGAGCAGGTCAGCACCGGCGTGCCGCCGGCAGCGCTGGGCCTCAGCGCGGCCGTCTCGCTCGTCCTCGGCGCACTCGCTGGCCGGGCATGGCGCCTGCGTCGACGGGAAGCACTCCCCGCCGGAGTGGAGGCGACCCGGGTGGCGGGGTCGACCTCGGGTGGCAGCCCAGCGGCCTACGCCACCACGGGGAGGGAGCATCTCAAAGGTTTCACCCTTCGCTAGAGGGTGAACCTCAGAGGGTGGCGACGGTGTCGAGAGCCCGCTGGAGGTCCTCCGGGTACTGGCTCTCGAAGTGGACGTAGGCACCCGTGCCGGGGTGCTCGAAGCCGAGTCCAACGGCATGCAGCCACTGCCGATCCAGCACCAGTTTCCTCGCCAGGGCGGGGTCTGCGCCGTAGAGCGGGTCGCCGCAGCAGGGGTGCTTGATCGCCGCCGTGTGAACCCTGATCTGGTGCGTGCGTCCCGTCTCTAGATGGATGTCGAGGAGGCTCGCGTGGCGGAAGGCCTCGATGACCTCATAGTGCGTGACCGACGGCTTGCCGCCGCGCATGACCGCGAACTTGTACTCGTGGCCGGGGTGCCGCCCGATCGGCGCGTCGATGGTGCCGAGGAGGGGGTCCGGCAGC
>DASUQN010000127.1:0-2477 GCA_036280515.1 Intrasporangium sp.
AGGGCAGTCGGCTCCGTCCCGACTGCCGCCATCAGCGGACCGAGGTCCATGGCGGTGACATCCATCGGCCACGCGCAGACTCGGCCGCGCGCCTCCGCGGCCAGATCGTTCAGGAGCTCCGCGCGCCTGGCGATGGCCCAGACGAGGTAGCCCTCGGCCGCCAACACCAACGCAATCGCCCGGCCGATTCCGGTGGACGCCCCCGTGACAAGCGCTGCGCGCTGCACCCGTCGGGATGCAGACATCACGTCTGGATGGTAGGGCTCCGTCAACCGGGTCCGACGTGAAAATCAGTGGTTCACAGCAATTTCCTGCGACGCGCAGCATGGTCGGTTACCGTCAAACCATCGCATTCATGGCGGAAAGAGCGAAGCGCCGATGCAGTTCTCCAGGTCCAACGACGCCCAACAGCGCCTTCACCAGATGGTGCCCGGCGGAGCCCATACCTACGCGCGCGGCTCCGACCAGTATCCGGATGACATGGCTCCCGTGCTCGTCCGCGGCGAGGGCGCACGCGTCCTCGACGTCGACGGCAACTGGTTCGTCGAGTACGGCATGGGGCTGCGGTCGGTCACGCTGGGCCATGGCTACCAGCCGGTCGTCGAGGCGGTGTGCCGTGCTGCCCACCAAGGTGTCAGCTTCACGAGGCCGACCCGGTGGGAGCTCGACGCAGCCGAACGGTTCCTCGACCAAGTGCCAACCGCCGACATGGTCAAGTTCGCCAAGAACGGGTCGGACGCCACGACGGCTGCGCTGCGACTCGCCCGGGCGGCGACCGGCCGCGACCTCGTGGCCGTCTGCCAGGACCATCCCTTCTTCTCGACCGACGACTGGTTCATCGGTACGACAGGCATGGCCGCCGGTATTCCGCAGGGTCATCGTGACCTCACCGTGGGCTTCCGCTACAACGACCTGAGCTCCGTCCAGGCCATCCTCGAGCGCCATCCCGGCCGGATCGCCGCCGTCTTCCTCGAGCCTGCAACGGCCCTGACCGAGCCAGCCTCGGGCTTCCTCCAGGGGTTGCGCGATCTGGCCGACCGGGACGGCTTCGTCCTCGTCTTCGACGAGATGATCACGGGCATGCGCTGGTCCGTCGGCGGCGGCCAGGCGGTCTACGGCGTCAGGCCGGACCTGTCCACGTGGGGCAAGGCGCTCGGCAACGGCTTCGCCATCTCGGCGCTGGCCGGGCGACGGGACCTCATGGAGCTCGGCGGGCTCAACACCGACCGGTCCCGCGCCTTCCTCCTCTCGACGACGCACGGCGCCGAGACCACCGGCTTGGCGGCCTATCTGGCTGTCAACGACGCCTACCGCGAGCGTGACGTCGTCGCAGTCATGGAGGCGCAGGGCGAGCAGCTGCGTGAAGGATTCATGCAGGTCGCCCGGGCGCACGGCGTGGAGCAGCACGTCTTCGTCGCAGGACGCCCCTCCTGCATGGTCTTCGCGACCAAGGATGCTGCGGCCGAGCCGTCCCAGGCGTACCGTGCCCTGTTCCTGCAGGAGCTCCTGAGGCGGGGAGTGCTGGCCCAGTCGCTCGTCATCTCGGCGGCCCACACGGACGACGACATCCAGCAGACGGTCGACGCGGTGGACGGTGCCCTCGCCGTCTATGCCAAGGCACTCGCGGCCGGCTCGACCGACGGACTGCTCGAGGGTCGTCCGGTTGCGCCCGCGATCCGGGAGTTCGCCAGCCCCCGCGGACTGGCTCGCGAGGACGCCGTCCGGCACCCCTGACCGGCTCAGGCGGTGTCAGCTTGGCGCGTGGAACCGCTGCTGCGCGTCGACCAGCCCTACCTCGACGAGCGCCTCGACCGCGTCAGCCGCCTCGTCGAGGAGCAACGGCAGCTCGGCCTTCTCCGCCTTCGAGAAGTCCTTGAGGACGTACTCCGCCGCGTCCTGGCGACCGGGCGGTCGACCGATGCCGACGCGCACGCGCAGGTAGTCCTTCGAGCCGATCGACTGGCTGATGGAACGCAGCCCGTTGTGGCCGCCCTCGCCGCCGCCGCGCTTGAGCCGCACGACGCCGGCCTCGATGTCGAGCTCGTCGTGGACGACGATGAGGCGCTCGACCGGGACGTCGAAGTACTTCATGAGCCCGGCGACCGGGCCACCGGACACGTTCATGTAGGTCAGGGGGATGGCCAGCACGAGCTTCGGGCCCGGCACGCGCAGCCGCATCTCGACGACCCGCGCGCGGGCCTTGTGCACCTTGAACGCGGCCGCCCCGCCGGCGCCCCCACGCCGGGAGGCCAGCCGGTCGACCGCCATCGAGCCAAGGTCATGGCGGGACGCGAGCTCGTCGACGACCATGGCGCCCACGTTGTGGCGGTTACCTGCGTAGTTCGGCCCGGGGTTGCCCAGTCCGATGACGAGCCACGTGTCCATGACCTTCCTCGGACCTTCCTCCCGGAATGCAACGCTGGTCGGTGCGACGCTCGATGGTGCGGCTGAGCCGGCGCCGACCCGGGTCGGCGCCG
>DASUQN010000128.1:0-2896 GCA_036280515.1 Intrasporangium sp.
CTCAAGGCATGTCCCTCGGGACCCGTGACAATGGCGTGCGCCTCCGGGTCGTCGCCGAACAGGCTCTCGCGGACGATTCCGAGATACAGCGCGGCGGCCGCCCCCACGGCGTAGCCCTCACGACACGACCGCTCCGAGGGCTCGACGACTCGCGACCACGGGACCCGACCGAACAGCTCGGCCGCTCGCGAAAGGGCGTGCACCGCACCGGAGTTCGCGACAGAACCCGCGCCTGCCCCGACCGTGACGCCACCGCCGTACTGCGTCGTGACCCATCGCAAACCTTGTCCGAACCGGTCCGGCTCCAGACCGCGTCCGGGCATCTCGACGTTCCCGTCGATCACGACGGGGTCCCCATCAGCCGGCCAGACGCTGACGTAGGCGCCGCCCAGGAGGCTGACCATGCCCGGATCGGTGCACATCGCTGCGATGGATGCTGCAATCGCGGCGTCGACCGCGTTGCCGCCCTCGTCGGCCATCTCGAGTCCGGCCTCGAGCGCAGCGGAGTTCGCCGCTGCGACGGCGACCTTGGTCATTGCCTCATTGTGCCCAAGCCTGGGTGTGCTCGTGGGCGTTCTGCGCGCCCAACGACACCGGCGAGTGGGAGCCGGCTCAGCGGCATACGGCCAGCGGCTACGAACGCCCCAGTGAGTGGTACTCCACGTTGGGCACGAAACCGAGCGCCGATGAGACCCGGTTGGTCAGGTTGAACATGCCGACGACCTGGACGAGCTCCATGATCTGGTGGTCGTCGAGCCCGACCGCGCGGAGCGGCTCGAGATCCGCCTCGACGACGTCTGCAGGGTGGAGCGTGAGCTTCTCGGCGTACGCCGCCATCGTGGCCTCGCGCTCCGGGAGGTTGGCCTGACGCCAGTTGACGGCGACGTTGTCCGATGTCCGCTCGTCCTCCGTGTAGGTGCGCAGCGCGGCGGTGTGGGAGATGACGCAGTAGTTGCACCGGTTGACGTTCGAGACGACGACGGCGAGCAGCTCGCGGTCGGCGTTGCTCAGGTGTCCGTCCTTGTTGACGAGCAGGTTGAAGTAGTTCCACCACGCCAGGAACTGGTCTCCGTTGACCGCCTGCGCCTTGAAGACGTTGGGCACGAAGCCGACCGCCTCCTCGGCCTTGGCCCACAGCTTGCCGACGCCCTCCGGGACGTCATCGGCGGTGGGGACGGGGAGGTAGGAGATACGCGCGTCTTCAGCCATGAGGGCACTGTATGCCGCTGAGCTCGCCTCCGTTGTCAGGCCGGAGCGAGGGCGGGGTCGAGTGCGTCGACGGGAGCGCCTGCGGCCTCGCCGAGCGCGCGAAGCGCGGCCGAGACGGCCGGGACCCGCTGCAGGTCGGACGTCGTCACGGCGAGGATCTGGCGCCGCGAGGGGGGCGTGAGCGACAGGGTCACGACGTCCTCGTGCTTGGCGGCGTTGAGGATGAGGTCGGGCACGAGCGCGACCCCGAGGCCGGCGGTGACGAGGCCGATCTGGGCGACGTAGTCCTCGATCTCGAAGGCCACGTTGGGCCGGAAGCCCTCGTGGTGCGCGAGGGAGATGAGGTGACCCCGACAGCGCGGGCACCCGGCGATCCATTCCTCGTCGGCGAAGTCGGACATCGAGACACTCGCGCGGCCCGCCAGCGGGTGGCTCTTCGGGACGACGACCCGGACCTCGTCGTCAAGCAGGTGCTGGGTCTCGAGGAGGGACAGGTCCTCCTCGAGTTCGCCGAGGTCGGCACCCTCGTAGGCGAAGGCCACCGCGACGTCGCAGTCGCCGTTGCGCAGCGCGGCGAGCGACTCGGGCGGCTCTGCCTCCGTGAAGGTGACGGTGATGTCCGGGTGGCGCCGCTTGAGGATGGCGAGCGCCTTGGGGACGAGGGTCGCGGACGAGCTGGGGAAGGCCTGGAGCCGGACACGGCCGGCGCGCAGCCCGGCGATCGCGGTGATCTCCTCCTCGGCCGCATCGAGGGCGGCGAGCACGCCGACGGCGTGGCGCGCGAGGACCTCACCGGCCTCGGTGAGGCGGACCTGGCGGCCGTAGCGCTCGACGAGCACGGTGCCGGTGCGCTGCTCGAGGCGCCGGACCATCTGGGAGATCGCTGGCTGGGAGAAGCCGAGGGCGTTGGCGGCGCCGGTGAAGCTTCCCTCGTCGGCGATTGCCTTCATCACCCGGAGACCTGCTGCGTCGATCATTCTGCAAGCATAACTCAAGATTATGGTTTTGAGGCTTTCCCCTGATGGGACGTACGCTGTGGGAGTGAAGCTTGCGACGACCCGGGCCCTGCCGCTCGTCACGGAGGACCTCGGGACGATGGACGACCTCGTCGACCTCGTCAGCGGTGGCGGGGTCCTCGTCTTGAGTGGTGCGGGCATGTCGACGGACTCGGGGATCCCTGACTACCGGGGACCTGACGGGACGCGCCGCGTCTCGCCGATGACCCTGGGCGAGTTCACCGGTTCGAGCGAGGCGCGCCGACGGTACTGGGCCCGCAGCTACATCGGCTGGCAGCGGTTCACGGCGGCCCGGCCGAACCCCGGTCACGAGCGGGTCGCCGAGCTGCAGCGCGAGGGCTACCTGGGGCCGATCATCACCCAGAACGTCGACGGCCTGCACCAGGCAGCCGGTGCGCGCGACGTCGTGGAGCTGCACGGCTCGCTCGACCGGGCGGTCTGCCTGACATGCGGTGAGGTGACCTCGCGCGAGGGCCTGCACGAGCGGATGACGGAGGCGAACCCGGGCTTCATGGAGCGGTTCTCCGCGGAGGCGAGGGCGGTCGGGTCGCAGTGGGGGGAGCAGGTGCGACCGGACGGCGACATCGTCGTGGCGGACTCGCTCGTCGAGTCCTTCTTCCCGCCGCTCTGCCTCGTCTGCGGACGCGACACGGTGAAGCCCGACGTCGTGT
>DASUQN010000129.1:0-3693 GCA_036280515.1 Intrasporangium sp.
CGGGCGGCCCAGCGGACACCCCGACCCAGGGTCCCTTCCTCCCGCGGCCGACCATGCCTCCGGCGACGGACGTGCCAGACGACCGGGTTCATGGTGACAGCCTCGAGGCGACGCCTCCGCTCCCGGCGCCCTCAGCACCACCCGGTGCACCGCAGAGCCCCCTACCGACGCCGGAGGGCCCGCTGCCCACTCCAGCGCGTCCGAGGGGCCGGTCGCGTGGCCCGTGGTTGGGCTTGGCCGGCCTCGGGCTGGCTCTCGTCATCGGTAGCTTTGGCGTGGTCACCGAGTCGGAGACGGAGACCGAGGTCCGCCCGTTCACGGGCACTGCGATCTCATTCGGCGTCAGCTCGAACGACGTCGAGGTCGTCGGCGGCGCACCCGCGGACACGATCGAGGTGACCCGGCGGTTCGAGTGGGGCCTCGGCGGCGCGAAGCCAGAGGCGATCGAGAGCTGGGATGACGGCGGCGTCACGATCTCCGGAGCCGACTGCCAGGGGCTGTCGTGGCGCTGCGGCGTCGACTACGTCGTCCGTGTCCCCGACGACATCGCGGTCACCTTCCGCGGTGGTTCGGGGGACGTGGTCCTCGGTGGGGCGCTCGGTGCGATCGACGTCGAGGTCGGCTCGGGCGATGTCGAGGCCGACGGGCTGAGCAGCGCCGATGTGCTGCTCCAGACCGGAAGCGGCGACGTGGACCTGGGCCTCGACTCCCGGGCGACCAAGGTCGACGTCCGCACGGGCAGCGGTGACATGGACCTCAGCCTCGACTCCGACACGGGGGACGTCGTCCTCCGTGCCGGCAGCGGCGACATCGATGTGGAGCTGCCGTCCGCACCGGACAGCCTCGACATCGAGACGGGTTCCGGTGACGTGTCGATCGACGCTCCCGACGCCGACCAGTTCCGCCTCGACGTGGACACCGGCTCGGGCGACGAAGACGTGGACGTCCCGTCCAGCGCCACCGCGGACCAGCTCATCAAGGTCAGGACGGGCTCGGGCGACGTCGAGATCAACTAGCGATCGTCCCGGTTCGAGGTGGAACCTCGCTCCCGAGAGCGACCTTCAACCTCGAACCGAATACCTCGAACCAGAGTGCGGGCGCGGGGTGCATTCTTGACCGCATGAGTGAGCAGGAGAGCGTCGGCCGACGCGTCCAGAGCCGGATCTATCGAGAGGGACTCTTCGGGCGGTTGCCGGCGGCGCCCGTGGAGCCAAGCGCGCTCGAGCGAGCCGCCCGGAAGAAGCTGAGCGCTCGCGCGTGGGCCTACGTGGCCGGCAGCGCCGGGCAGCACCGCACCGATGCGGCGAACCGCGCCGCCTTCGACGACCACCCGATCGTTCCCCGCATGCTCGTCGACGTCTCCTCGCGGGACCTCGGCATCGATCTCCTCGGTCGGCGAATCCCGGCCCCGGTCCTGCTGGCTCCCATCGGCGCCCTCGAGCTCGTCCACGCGCGAGCCGATGTCGAGCTCGCCGAGGGTGTGAGGGATCTCGGGCTCCCGGTCGTCATCTCGACCCAGGGCTCGAGGCCGATGGAGGAGACAGCCGCAACACTGGGGAACTGCCCGAGCTGGTTCCAGCTCTACTGGAGCAGCAATGACGACCTCGTCGAGTCGCTGGTGGGCCGGGCCGAGGCCATCGGCAGCGATGCCCTCGTCGTCACGCTCGACACGCACACGCTTGGCTGGCGGACGATGGACCTCGACCTCGGCAGCCTCCCCTTCACGCGAGCCGAGGGCATCGCGCAGTACATCAGTGACCCCGTCTTCCGTCGTCTCGTCGAGGAGCGGGTGGCGGGCCCGGTGACGCCTGCCGAGCCCAGGCCTCGTCCGACCCGGTCCGCGGTCGCAGCCGCGGTCTCCATGGCGCGACACTGGCCCGGCAACCTCAGGGAGAACCTCAGGTCGCCCCTACCCCGCGCTGCCGTCGAGACCTTCCTCGAGGTCTTCTCCCGGCCGTCGCTCACCTGGGACGACCTCGCGTCGCTGCGGGAACACACCCGGATGCCCATCCTGCTCAAGGGGATCCAGCACCCAGCCGATGCGGCCAAGGCCATCGATCATGGAGTCGACGGGCTGATCGTCTCGAACCACGGCGGGCGTCAGGTCGACGGTGCCGTCGCCTCCCTCCGCGCGCTGCCAGAGATCGTCCGCGAGAACGGGGGACGGGTGCCCGTCCTGTTCGACAGCGGCATCCGGAGTGGGGCCGACATCTACAAGGCGCTCGCGCTGGGAGCCGACGCCGTCCTGATCGGGCGACCCTGGGTCTACGGGCTCGGAGTCGGTGGTGGCGCCGGAGCCCGGGCCGTCATGGAGTACCTGCTCGCCGAGCTCGACCTCACCATGGCGCTCACCGGTGCGCGAACCAGTGCCGAGATACGTGAGCTCGGCCTCGGGCAGGACAGGTCCTGATCCCGAGGCCGAGGCCACCAGGTCCACCGACGCCCTGCGGCGTCAGCGCTTGACGTCCTGCGCCTGCTGCTGCGCCTCCGTCTTCACCGACTCAGCGGAGCTCTGCGTCTGCGACTTGAGCTCCTGCGCGGAGTCACTCGCAGCCGTCTTGACCTCCTCGACCGCCTCCTGCGCGGGCTGCTTCAGGTGCTCGGCCATCTCGCTCCCGGCCTCCTTCACCTCCGTCTTGGCCTGCTCCACGAGCGGCTGCGCCTGCTCCTTGACCGCGGTGGCGGCCTGCTTCTCCTTCTCGGAGGCGGGCAGGATCGACCCGAGGAGCCAGCCGGCGGCCAACGCGACCACGCCGGCCGCGAGGGGGTTGCCCTGCGTCTGCTGGCGCGCCTTGACCTTCACGTCATGCGCGGTCTCCTGGACGCTGTCGACGGCCGAGTGGCCGGTGTCCGCGACTCCGTGGGCCGCACCCATCGTCGACTCCTTGGCATCCTCGGCAACGCCCATGACCCGGTCCTTCCACCCCGAGACCGTCTGGCTCACCTTCGCCTTCTGTCGCTCGGCGATGTTGCTGGGGGAGACGGTCGCCCCAAGCCGGTTGACGTCGTTGCTCAGCTCCTGACGGGTGCGCTCCACCTCGGTGCGCAGCCTGTCGGTCTCGTACTCAGTCATGATTCGTTTCCCTTCATGGCGTCAGGTATGTGCTTGGCGGTTTCCGCCGTCTTGGGCAGGCCCTGGATCCGCTTCAGCTCGCTGCGGCCCATCGAGTAGAGGACGGCCGCGATGATGGCCCAGATGGCTGCGACGATGAGGGCGGACCAGCCGAGCCCCAAGGCGTCGCCGATCGCCCACCACAGGGCGATCGACAGGAAGAGCAGGGCGAACCAACCGGCCAGTCCCGCGCCGCCCAGCAGTCCGGACCCCTTGCCGGCCCGCTTCGCCGACTCCCGCAGCTCCGCCTTGGCGAGCTCGGTCTCCTGCCGGACCAGGGTCGACATGTCCTTGGCGATGTCCGACACGACGTCCCCGAGGTTGCTCAGGGGCTCGCCCGGGAGGGTGTCGGACCCCTCGCGCATCTCGTGGGGCGGCGCCTCGCGCGCGCCGGGCACCTCGATCATCGGGCGTCACCTCGCGCGGACTCGGTCGACGTCGGGTAGGTCGCCGTCGTGCCGGTCGTGGCGAGCGGGCCGTCAATGACGGTGTCGGTCCCACCGGTCGCGCCGGTTGCGCTAGTCATCCCGGTCGACCCGGACATGCCGGTCGTCTCCGTCGGGTACGTCGGCGTGCCGTAG
>DASUQN010000130.1:0-11615 GCA_036280515.1 Intrasporangium sp.
ACCAGGAGGAATCCCGATGATCGTTCGTCGCATCGCTCGCCCCATGCTCGCCTCGGTGTTCATCGCCACCGGGATCGAAGCACTCCGCAATCCCGGCGCGCGGGCCAAGCGCGCCGCCCAGCTGCTCGACACCGTGTCTGCCCCATCCGCGGTGCAGGAGGACCCGGACCTGTTCGTGCGCGTCAACGGCGCCACGCTGGTCGGCGGAGGTGTTCTCCTCGCCACCGGACGGATGCCACGACTGGCCTCGACGCTCCTGGCCGCCTCGGTCGTCCCTACCACCGCCATCGAGCACGCGTTCTGGGACGAGACCGACCCCGACAAGCGCGCGCAGAGTCGTAGCCTGTTCTTCAAGAACGTCGGCCTGCTCGGCGGCCTGCTGCTGGCCAGTGTCGACACCGCGGGCAAGCCCGGGCTTGCCTGGCGCGCCAAGCACGCCACGAAGACCACGCGCCGCGAGGCGCGCCACGCCAAGCGGGCAGCAGCCCGGGAGGCCCGCCTTCTAGCCCATCGAGCCCAGGACGTCGTGAGCTGAGTTGAGTCCCGCCGACCATTCCCCCTCCACCGATCCCGCAAGACCCGCCAGCACTCGCAGCACCGGAACCACCCCCACGACAGTCCCAGGGGACTGGTCGGCCCCCACCCCGGCGGCGCCCGTCGACGCAACCGTCACCCTCCCGGGGAGCAAGTCGTTGACGAACCGCTACCTCGTCCTCGCTGCCCTGGCGAGCGACCGGTCGCGGCTTCGCGCCCCGCTCCGGTCGCGGGACACGCTCCTGATGGCCGATGCGCTGCGCGCCCTGGGGGTGGGCATCGAGGACGTGGCGCCCGAGGGTGACCCGCTCGCGAGCGCACGGGACTGGCTCATCACGCCTCCCGGCCGCCTCCGCGGGGGCGCCGCCATCGAGTGCGGTCTGGCTGGGACCGTGATGCGCTTCCTCCCTGCGGTTGCCGCGCTTGCGGACGGCCCGGTGCGCCTGGACGGCGACGCCGAGGCCCGGGTCCGGCCGATGGGGCCGGTCATCGACGCCCTGCGGCGGCTCGGCGTCGAGCTCGAGGACTCCGACGGTTTCCTGCCGCTGACCGTGCTCGGTCGCGGCCGAGTTCGCGGGGGGTCGGTGACGATGGATGCCTCGGCGTCCTCGCAGTTCATCTCCGCGCTGCTGCTGGCCGGAGCGCGGTACGACGAGGGCGTCACCGTGCACCACGAGGGCAAGCCGGTCCCGTCCGAGCCGCACATCCTCATGACCGTCGAGACGCTGCGGGACGCGGGCGCCGTCGTCGACGACTCCGAGCCCGATACGTGGCGCGTCGAGCCCTCCGAGATCAACGCACTCGATGTGTGGATCGAGCCGGACCTGTCCAACGCGGGACCATTCGTGGCCGCCGCGCTCGTCACGGGTGGCACCGTCCGGGTGCCCGGTTGGCCGCAGTACACGACACAGGCCGGCGACCTCATGCGCGAGATCCTCGACACGATGGGCGCTGACGTCCGGCTCGACCGGACCGGCCTGACCGTCACCGGCACGGGCGAGCTCGTCGGCATCGACATCGACCTGCACGACGCAGCCGAGCTCACGCCGACCGTAGCGGCGCTCGCTGCGCTGGCCTCCACTCCTTCGTGGATCCGCGGCGTCGCCCACATCCGAGGCCACGAGACGGACCGGCTCGCCGCCCTGACGAGTGAGCTGCGCGCCCTGGGCGGCGCGGTCAGGGAGACCGAGGACGGCCTGCGCATCGCACCGGCGCCGCTCCATGCCGGCCGGTTCCGCACCTTCCACGACCACCGGATGGCGACGGCTGGGGCGATCCTCGGACTCCGGGTCCCCGGTGTGGTCGTCGAGGACATCGCCACGACCGGCAAGACGCTGCCCGACTTCCCGGGGCTGTGGGCCCGGATGCTGTCGGGCGACCACGCCGCAGGCCTCGCGACGAACCACACGCCAGCCGTGGAGCCTGCTCGATGAGCTGGCGGGACCTCGACGAGGGCGACATCCGGGTCCGCCCGAACCGCAAGGGGTCGAGGCCCCGCACGAAGGAACGGCCCGCACACGCCGACGCCGTCATCGGCAGGGTCGTCGCGGTCGACCGTGGCCGCTACACCTGCCTGGTGCCGGCCGGATCCGGTGCGCGAGCCCAGACGTCGGACGTGCCACCCACCACGGCGCCAACGGAGCCGGAGCGGCTCGTCACAGCCATGAAGGCTCGCGACATCGGCCGCACGCGTGTCGTCGTCGGGGACGAGGTTGGGCTCGTCGGAAACACGAGCGGTGGACCGGACGCCCTGGCGAGGATCGTCAGGATCGAGGAGCGCCGGTCCGTGCTCCGGCGCACCGCTGACGACACCGACCCCGTCGAGCGCATCATCGTGGCCAACGCTGATCAGCTCGCCATCGTGACGGCGCTGGCCGACCCGGAGCCACGTCCCAGGATGGTCGACCGATGCCTCGTCGCCGCCTACGACGCCGGGCTCGAGCCGCTGCTCGTCCTGACCAAGGCGGATCTCGTCGACCCGGCTGAGTTCCTCGCCAGCTACGCCCCTCTGGAGGTCGACCACGTCGTCACCCGTCGGGACAGCGGCGACATCTGCGGTCTCGAGGAGCTGCACGAGCGGCTCACCAGCCACGTCACCGTCCTCGTCGGCCACTCCGGCGTCGGGAAGAGCACCCTCGTCAACGCCCTCGTCCCCAGCGCCCAACGGGCCATCGGCGTCGTCAACGACGTCACGGGGCGGGGTCGTCACACGTCGACCAGCGCGGTGGCCCTTCGACTGCCCGACGGTGAGGGGTGGGTCATCGACACGCCGGGTCTGCGATCGTTCGGCCTCGCCCACATCGACGTCGACCGCATCATCGACCACTTTCCCGACCTCGCGGCCGGCACCGACGAGTGCCCCCGAGGGTGCACCCACGACGAGGAGGAGTGCGCGCTCGACGAGTGGGTCGCGCAGGGCCACGCCGGACCCGCCGGGGCGGCTCGGCTCGAGTCCCTGCGCCGCCTGCTGCGGAGCCGCTCGAGCGCCGCAGACTACTGATACGCCGAGCCGCCCCGTTCCCGGTCCGGGAAGCGGGCGGCTCGGCTCAGTGGTTCAGACCGTCTTGGTGAGCGTGAACCCGACGCCTTCCGGGGTCTGCGCCGCGTCGAGGGTCTGGTCGTCGAGCACCGGAGCCGTGTCCTGCGCGATGTAGACGCGGGCATCTCCCGCATCGACGACCACGTCGGTCGGCTGGGGCTGCGTCACGACACTCACCGCGAGCTGGTCCTGCTCACTGGCGATGCGCAGACCGGCGGTCGGCTGCTCAACGTCCTCGGTCAGGCCCTTGACGGCGGCCTGGGCGTTCTCGGTCAAGGTCAGCATGGTGGAGCTCCTGTCTTCGTGCGGTTGCCGGACTGGCCGGCACTGACGCCTACGACCACCTCTCGGGGCAAGTGCGCACACGCCTCGGACCCCTCCACCCTCCCCGAGCACGGGGGGCCGATGTCAAGCCACACCGTCGGTCGGCGCGTTGCAACCATGCGGGGACCTTTGCGGCGCAATGGAACCCGGCCCAGCGGCATACGCCACGGGTTGGGGGAGCGCGACCCGGCCCGTCCTTGCCGGTCACGACGTGCGTGCTGGCGCTAGGCTCCGCCAAGTGACCTCCTACGACGACGACCTCCGTCTCGCCCACGTCCTCGCCGATGCCGTCGAGCGGGTGACGATGGCTCGCTTCCGCGCGACGGATCTCATCGTCGAGAGCAAGCCCGACCTGACCCCGGTGACCGACGCCGACCGTGCGGCCGAGGAGCTCGTCCGCACGCAGCTCAAGCGGACGCGCCCCCGGGACGCGGTCGAGGGCGAGGAGTTCGACACGACTGGGCACGGCCCGCGACGCTGGATCATCGACCCCATCGACGGGACGAAGAACTTCGTGCGCGGGGTCCCCGTCTGGGCGACCCTCATCGGTTTGGTCGACAACGGCCGCCCGGTGCTCGGGCTCGTGGCCGCACCGGCTCTCCAGCGTCGTTGGTGGGCGGCGACTGGTTCCGGTGCGTGGGCGGGCCGGTCCCTGTCCTCGGCGAAGCGCATCACCGTGTCGCAGGTCGGTCGGCTCGGGGATGCGTCGCTCTCCTACTCCTCGCTCGCCGGCTGGCGGGTGCGCGGCCGGCGTGACGACCTCCTCGACCTCATGGACGACTGCTGGCGGACCCGTGCGTACGGCGATTTCTGGTCGTACATGCTCGTCGCCGAGGGCGCCGTCGACATCGCCACCGAGCCGGACCTCGCCGTGCACGACATGGCCGCGCTCGTGCCCATCGTGCAGGAGGCGGGCGGCCGCTTCACCGGCCTCGACGGCCGGGACGGGTGCTGGAGCGGCAACGCGGTCGCCACCAACGGGCTCCTCCATGACGAGGTGCTGCGCCGGCTCGGCACGGCGGCCCTGTCCAGCGAGGCCTGAGCTCTCGATCAGTCGCGCAGGACCGTGACGGAGTCGTAGCCGAGCTCCTCGATCGCCCGACGGTGAGTCCCCGCGTCCCCGACGAGGACGATCGTCCAGCCGCTGCCCGGGGGCTGGTCCGGGCGGGCCACGCCGGCGTCAGCGGCGAATCGCTCGAAGGCGTCGTCCAGTCGGGCGCGGTCGACGTGCTCGAGGTCGCGCAGGTTCGCCGTCGTGAACTCCGTGCTGCGTCCGTCGAGCGCCATGTTGATCGCCTCGTCCGCGACCGCGTCGGCCGTCGCATACCGCCCAGGGGCCGTCTTGCCGATGAAGTCGACGCCGGACCGGACCTCCTGCTCCGTGAACCCGCCCCCCGCGCTGTCGAGGATCTCGACGAGCAGTCGGACCGACTCCGCCGTGCTGTCGGCGCGCACTGAACCGGAGGTGAGGAACACTCCCCCGGTGCGCCTCGGGCGGAAGCTGGAGCGAATGCCGTAGGTGTAGCCCTTCTCCTCACGCAGCACGGCGTCGATCCGCGCATTGGGCGATCCCCCCAGCACGAAACCGATGACCGGGTACGGGGCCCAGCCACCCTCCACCGAGCGGTCTGGCCCTGGTGCGCCGACGACGATCTCGGTCTGCACGGAGCCGGGGCGGTCGACGATGACGACTCGACCCCGGTCCTCGGCAAGCGTCGCGACCCGGCTCAGCGACGACGGGCGGTCCGGACCCTTTGGCCAGCCAGCCAGTGCCTCCTCGACGAGGGCCCGGACGTCGAGGCCAGCGAGGTCACCTGCGACCGCGATCGTCGTCCCGGCCGCAATGACGTGCTCCTCGTGGAAGGCCACGACGTCGTCCCTCGTGATGCGGGACACCGTCTCCCGGGAGCCGCCGGTCGGGCGCGAGCCCCGCTCATCGTCGGCATAGAAGGTGGCTACCCACTCCAACGCCGCGCGGTGACCGGGGATGGAACGCTCCTGGTCGATCTCTGCCAGCCGGGTGCGCACCTGCCGGGCCACCTCGTTCTCTGGGAAGGCGGGCTCGGTGATGATCTGCCGCAGCAGGTCGAGCGCCGGCTCGAGGTTCCCCTTCACGACATCGAGGTCGAGGGTGAGGCCAGCCTCTCCCACGGCCGCGCCGTAGCTGATCCCCTTGCGCTCCAGCAGGCGGGCGAGCTCCTCGGCGGAGTGCTCCCTCGTCCCCTCGTCCATCGTCCGCGCCATGATCGTGGCGACGCCTTCGAGGTCTCGCGGCTCGGCGCTGATCGGGACGGGCAGGCCGAGACGCACGGAGACGACGTACTGGCCGGGCACGTCATAGGTGACGAGCCGGATGCCATTGGGCAGGTCGTGCGTGACTGCCTCCGGGAAGGACCACTGCGGGGGTGGGGCGACCTCGGGGCGTGCGACGCTCGTCATGCGGCCACCTCCGCCTCGTCCTCGGCCAGGTAGCGGACGACGGCCCGCGTCTCTGGATCGAGCCAGGTCGCGGCCGCCTCCCGCACCTGGTCTGCAGTCACGCTCTTGACCTCGTCGACGAACCTGTTGACGTAGGAGGGATCACCGGTCAGCAGCGCATGGTGGCTGAGGTGGTCCGCGCGCTCCTCGATGCTCGCGAGGGCACTGAGCCAGGAGCGCTCGGTGTCGGCGATGACGGACTCGAGCTCGCCCTCGTCAGGCCCCTCGGCAAGGAACCGCTCCAGCTCCTCGCAGACCGTCGCCTCCGCCTGCTCCGGGTCGGCGCCTGCGGCGATGTCGACGGTGATGGTCCCGAGACCGACCCCGTCGACGAGACCCATGGTCCAGCCCGCGACCGACGTCGCGGTCTCGTCGGTGCGCACCAGGCGCCGCATGAGCCGGGAGCTGGCAAGCCCGCTCATCACGTCGACGGCGATCGAGCAGGCGTGGTACTCCGGCGTCGTGTCGACCGGCAGCCGGAACGAGACGTAGATGCGGTCGTTCGGGACGTCCCCGGGCCGGTCGAGCCGGACGGGCTCGGCGATGGGGGCCAGCTGCGCCAAGCGCTCGCGATGGTGCAGATCGATCGGCTGGAGAGCCCCGAAGTGCTGCTCCGCAGCGGCGAACCCCTGCTCCGCGGAGATGTCACCGACGAGCGTGAGGACCGTGTTGTTCGGGCCGTAGTGGGCGCGATAGAAGGCGTGGACGTCCTCGAGCGTCGCGGCGTCGAGGTCCTCCATCGACCCGATCGTCGGGTGGTGGTACGGGTGGTCCTCGGGGAAGACGGTGGCGTAGATGTCGATGAGTGCCTGGCCATAGGGGACGTTGTCGTATCGCTGGCGCTTCTCCTCCTTGACGACGTCCCGCTGGTTGTCGAGGTTCTCCTGGGTGACCGCGTCGAGGAGGTAGCCGTGGCGGTCTGCCTCGAGCCACAGCGCGAGGTCGAGAGCGCCGACCGGAATGGTCTCGAAGTAGTTGGTCCGGTCGAACCAGGTCGTCGCGTTGAGGCGCGCGCCCTCGTTCATGAGCGCGCTGAAGTGCTCGCCCGAGGCGACGTTGCGGCTGCCCTGGAACATGAGGTGCTCGAACAGGTGCGCCAGGCCGGTCCGGCCGGGGGCCTCGTGGCGGGAGCCGACACCGACCCAGAGGTTGACGGCGACATTGGGGACGGCATGGTCCTCCGAGACGATGACCCGAAGGCCGTTCGGCAGGGTCCGCTCGACAATGGGATAGGCGATCGAGGTCACGTCCTGACCCTACGTGACGTCGCGCGCGAAGGTTCCCGAGGGAGACATCGGGCCAGCCGACCAGCGCTTAACCGCAAGTTATGAGGGAGACAGATAGCATAACGGCGAGGTATGCTATTTCGATGCGCGTTGAGGATGACGTCCCGACACCAGACCTGCTCGAGACGATCCGTGAGTCGGTCATCGGTGAGGACCAGGTGCTGCCCGGGCCATACGGCCCACGCCGCGTCACCTACGCGGACTACACGGCATCCGGCCGGGCCCTCAGCTTCATCGAGGACTTCATTCGCGAGGAGGTCCTCCCCCGCTACGCCAACACGCACACGGAGTCGTCGGGGACCGGCCTGCAGACCACACGCCTGCGCGAGGACGCCCGCCGGATCATCCACGACGCGGTGGGCGGTGATGAAGAGACGGTCGTCATCTTCGCCGGTTCGGGCTGCACCGGCGCCATCGACAAGCTCATCGGCATCCTGGGTCTGCGGGTCCCGTCCGCCTTCGAGGACCGCTGGCACCCAAGCGCGCTCGTCCCCGCGGAGGAACGGCCCGTCGTCTTCATCGGCCCCTACGAGCACCACTCGAACGAGCTCCCGTGGCGGGAGTGCATCGCCGACGTCGTCGTCGTCCCCATGGATCCGGACGGTCACATCAGCGTGGCCGCACTGCGCGAGCTGTTGCAGCGGTACGCCGACCGGCCGCTGAAGATCGGGTCCTTCTCGGCAGCCAGCAACGTGACCGGCATCCTCACCGACACCGACGCGATCTCCACGCTCCTCCACGAGCACGGCGCCCTCGCCTTCTGGGACTTCGCGGCCGCCGCGCCGTACATTGACATCGCGATGTACGGAGCCAACGCGCGGGAGGACGAGAACGCCACGGAGACAGCGCAACCCAGCCCAGCGGCATACGACTCCACCCGAAGGGCGTTGGCGCGCAAGGATGCCGTGGTCCTCAGCCCCCACAAGTTCATCGGTGGGCCGAGCACACCAGGGGTCCTCGTCGTGCGTCGGGAGCTGTTGGCGAACCGTGTTCCGGACGTCGTTGGCGGCGGTACCGTGTCCTACGTCAACACCGACTTCCACGACTACCTCACCGACCCGGCGCACCGCGAGGAGGGCGGCACCCCCGCGATCATCGAGGCCATCCGCGCGGGCCTGGTGTTCCGGCTCAAGGAGGCGGTCGGCGTCGATGTCATCCGGGCCCGTGAGGAGGACTTCCTGCGGCGGGCCCTCGCCGTCTGGGCGCGGGAGCCGACGATCGAGATCCTGGGCAACCTCGATGCCGAGCGGCTGTCGATCCTGTCGTTCGTCGTGCACCGCGAGGGCGGCACCTTCCTGCACCACAACTTCGTCGTGGCGGTGCTCAACGACCTGTTCGGGATCCAGGCCCGGGGTGGGTGCTCCTGCGCGGGTCCCTACGGACACCAGCTGCTCGGCATCGACTCCGAGCGATCGCAGGCGATCGAGCGTCAGACCACCCAGGGGTGCGAGGGCATCAAGCCAGGGTGGGTCCGGGTGAACATCAACTACTTCATCTCGGACACGGTCTTCGAGTACCTGCTCGAGGCCGTGCGCCTCGTGGCAAGAGACGGCTGGCGGCTGCTCGGCGACTACGACTTCGACGTGACGTCCGGGCGGTGGACGCACAAGCGTGGACCGGTCGAGCCCCCGCTGCGCCTGAGCCAGGTTGGTTTCGAGGGGGGACGCATGACCTACCCGCGGCACGAGGACCGGGCTCCCGAATCGGCGCTCGCGGGCTACCTCGTGGAAGGGGCTCGCATCATGCGAGAGGCGATACCCCCGGTCGATGACGCGGCCAGCATCAGCCCGGACTTCGACCACCTGCGATGGTTCGACCTGCCCAGGTCCTCGATCCGGGCCTGAGCGTCTCGGCCAGGGCGCGACGAGCGACTGGGCCAGGCCCCGTTTGGCGCGAACCCTCTCACGAAGCGTGTTCGGTCACATTGGTCAGGCGGGCCCTCTCTGTGATTGGGCGCGAGCAGAGCGGGGTAGGAGGAGTGGCGTAGTCCGCCCTTTCGGCGGCACGCCCCCAACACCGCTTGGAGCACACGCATGTCCGAGAACCCAACCACCCCTCCGCCTGCCGATGCCACTGACGTCGTGAGCACGGACCCGGCGACGGGCGCCGGGGGTGACGCCGCACCCCTTGACGCCACAGGGGTCGACGGCGGTCCCGCCGCCGACGCGACGGCCACCGACGAGTTCACGAGCTCTCCGCCCAGCGAGTCGCCGGCCCCCACGCCCGCGGTGCCGACGGGGGACGGCGATGGCGGCTCGCAGACCAGCCTCGCCGCCCCAGCCGCACCCGTACGCGGGTTGAGCTACGCGGTCGACATCGTGTTCTGCATCGACGTCACCGGCAGCATGACCCCGATCCTCGACGCCGTGAAGGCCAATGCACTGCGCTTCTACGGGGACGTGCAGAACAACCTCGTCAACAAGGGCAAGAATGTCGACGAGCTACGGGTGCGCGTCGTGGCCTTCCGTGACTTCACCGCGGACGGTGACGCCGCGATGCAGGAGTCGCCGTTCTTCGGGCTGCCCGCCGACCAGGGCGAGTTCAGCGCCTTTGTCAATGGTCTGGTGGCCGAGGGCGGCGGCGATGCGCCTGAGTCAGGCCTCGAGGCGATCTCGCTCGCCATGGCCTCACCGTGGACGACCCGCGGCGACCGGCGGCGGCAGGTCATCGTCGTGTGGACCGACCAGCCAGCGCAGCCGCTCAACCCTGCCGGGCTCCCCGAGGCCTACCGCGACCGAGTGCCCGCCGACTTCAGCGCCCTCACCGACATGTGGGAGGACACCCAAGGGGCACTCGGCTCAAGCAGCAAGCGGCTCATCCTCTTCGCGCCGGACGGGCCCGGGTGGAGTGACATCTCGGCGGTTTGGGAGAACGTCGTGCACCACCCGTCTCAGGCCGGCGGCGGGCTCTCCGATGTCGACTACGGCACGATCATCGACTCCATCGGGAACTCCGTGTGATCGAGCGGAGCCCTTCCGACGCCGGCTTCCCGCGCGAAGCGGCGCCCGCCGAGGAGCAGCAGCCGCCCGCCGAGGAGGAGCATCCGCCCGCCGAGGAGGAGCCGACCCCACCGCTACCCCAGGCACCGGCAGACGAGCCCGCAGTGGCATACCACACGCCAGGCGACGTTCCGCAGTCGGTGGACGAGGGAGCACCTGGGACTGTCCCCGACCCCGCCCCGCAGGCGGAAGGCGATGAACAGGCGCAGATGCGATCCTTGGAGGACGCGTGGGACCCTGTGCGCGAGGAGGCGTCTGCCACGGTGAGCCGCTCACCAGCGGGACCCCGCGTCGCGTTGGGGTTCAACCTGGCCAAGATCCCCGACCACGGTGAGGACTCCGACCCCATTGTCCGCCACGGGCGGCACCTGGGCCTCGTCGGCGTCTTCGACGGTATGGGTGGTGCCGGTGGCACCGTCTACGAGACGCCGGAGGGGCAGCGCACCGGTGCGTACCTTGCGTCCCGGGTAGCCCGGGACGTGGTCGAGCCGCGGATGCTGCGTCTGCTCGACCCGGAGTGGAACCTCGACGGACCCGCTGCTGCACGAGATCTGCAGCGCGCCGTCAAGCTGGCGCTGGTCGAGACACTTCGAGAGCTCAAGCCCCCGGCCAGTGGGCTGCGATCGCGATTGATCCGTGCCCTGCCGACGACCATGGCATTGATCGCGCTGCAGCGCCGCGACTCGTACGGCGACCGCTGGACCGGCCACCTGCTCTGGAGCGGCGACTCGCGGGTCTACGCCCTGGAGCCGGGCACAGGCGCCCACCAACTCACGACGGATGACATCCGGGATGGGGGAGACGCGATGGTCAACCTGCGTCAGGACTCGGTCGTGAGCAATGTGATGTCTGCGGACACCGACTTCGTCGTGCGGCACCGACAGGTGGACCTCGAGGCGCCGTTCGTGGTGATCGCCGCCACCGACGGCTGCTTCGGCTACCTGCCGAGCCCCATGCACTTCGAACACCTCATGCTCTCGGCGCTGCGCGACTCGAACGACGCGGACGGTTGGTCGGCGGCGATGCAGGCAGCGATCAGCGCGGTCACCGGCGATGATGCCGCCATGGGGTTGCTCGCGGTCGGGGCCGACCACGCCGAGCTGCAGGAGCTGTTCGCCGCGCGGACCGCTGAGCTGGAGCGACGGTGGATACGGCCGCTGGACGAACTCGCGGCAGAAGTCAGTCGCGCCGAGCACGCGCTCGAGCAGGCCCGGCATCGACAGACGACCGACTTGGCGCAGCTCTGGGGGCGCTACAAGGCCGAGTACGAACGGTACTTCGGCGCGCCGGATGCGAGCGAGGCGTGATGGCCCGAACAGACGTGCTGCGCGCCGGTGACATGCTGCGCGGCTACCGGCTCCTCGAGGACTTCCGCGTCGTCGGTGCCGGTCTCAGCGAGTGGACGTTCGCCGAGCAGGGCGGGCGGATCTACTTCGTCAAGCGCTTCCTCAGCCC
>DASUQN010000131.1:0-4966 GCA_036280515.1 Intrasporangium sp.
TGCTCTTCGGCTCCGACAACGTCGTGCCGCTCGTCCGCGAGGACGTCGCCGGCTCGGTCCAGGCACCCCTTGACGCCGTGTCCGCGAAGCTCGACACACCTGCCCTCGCGGACATGGTCAAGCAGGTCGTCGTCGACCAGAAGGACGCCAGTGTCGTCGCCAAGGAGTGGCTGACCTCGGCTGGACTGATGTGATCGGGACGCAGCTCGAAGACGTGTTCATCCTCCGGCCGAGCCCGGGGCAGGACCGTCAGGCCGTCGAGGCCGTGGTGACGCAGGCGTTCGAGCAGGGTGCCGGCCTGGTGCTGTGGCGGGGGCCGGCTGGCGACTGGGATGCCAGGCGGACGGCGTGGTCCCTCGGCTTCTCGCTCGCCCCTGGGGCCCACCGGACCAGAGCCCCGGGCGGCGCGGCCCACGAGGAGTGGATCGGCTGGCTCGGCCACGGCGACGCGCGCGAGCCCCGCTCCCGCTGGCTGGAGCCCGTCGTCCTCGAGGAGGAGCGCTTTCGTCTCCGGCCATGGCGGGAGAGCGATGCCCTTCGGCTCGTGGAGACGGCGAGCGACGCGGTCTTCCAACAGATGCTGCCCCACTCCCCCCTGCCGCGCGCGGTCGAGGACGTGCCGGCCTATCTCGGCCGGGTGCGCCTGTCAGCGGCGACTGGCGGGCGCGTCGCCTGGTGCGTAGCTGACCGGGAGACCGACGTCGCCCTGGGCAACGTCGCCCTCTTCGAGTTCGACACCGACGAGCCGGACGGCACCGCGCAGGTCGGCTACTGGGCACACCCCGAGGGGCGCGGGCGCGGTGTCATGGCGGCCGCGGTCGACGCGCTCTGCACGTGGTCGATGCGGAGCCAGGATGACGGGGGGCTCGGCCTGCGCAGGCTCTTCCTGCTCACCGCCCAGGGCAACATCGCCTCGCAGCGCCTCGCCGAGCGAGCCGGCTTCGTCCGCGTCGGCACCGAGCGGGCGAGCGCCGAGACGGCCGACGGCGGTTGGGAGGACAACGCCCTCTACGACCGCCTCCGCGACTGACGCGGCGGAGCCGGCGTGCCCGACTAGGCTCAGCGGCATACGGCATCTGTTGTCCGAGCTCAAAGGAGAGTCATGTCGATCGCTCACCGCACCGTCGGCTCCGGCCCGCGCACCGTCTTCCTCACCCACGGGTGGTTCGGCTCGTCCGACGGCTGGGGCACCTTCCCGGACTACCTCGACGGCGAGGCCTTCACCTGGGTCTTCACCGACATCCGTGGCTTCGGGCAGCGCAAGGACGAGCAGGGCGACCAGTCGCTCGAGGAGTCTGCCGGTGACATCATCGCCCTCGCCGACGAGCTGGGCGCCGAGCGCTTCTCGGTCGTCGGCCACTCCATGGGTGGGGCCGTGATCCAGAAGGTCCTGGCGATGGCTCCCGACCGCGTCGAGGCCCTCGTCGGTGTGTGCCCGGTCAGCTCGACGCCGACACCCTTCGACGAGGCCGGGCGCGAGCTCTTCTGGGGTGCCCCGGAGGACCGCGACAAGCGGTACGCCATCATCGACTTCACGACGGGCAACCGGAACACTCCCGGCTTCGTCAACGCGGTCACCGACTGGTCGCTCGAGCACTCCACGAAGGAGGCCTTCACCAAGGTCCTCGACGCGTGGGCCAAGCCCGACTTCGCCGAGGACGTCAAGGGCAAGGAGGTTCCTGTCCTGGTCCTCGTCGGCGAGCACGACCCCGCGCTCGGCCAGGAGACGTGCGAGCAGACGTGGATGCAGCTGTTCCCGAAGGTGCGGCTCGAGGTGATCGCCAACGCCGGCCACTACCCGATGTTCGAGGCGCCGGTCAACCTCGCGACCCGCATCAACAACTTCCTCAAGGAGACCGGGGCCTGACCATGCCCGGGCGGGTCCCGAGGGCCCATCCCGGCTCTGGTCAGGCGCCGCCGGCCGAGGCCACTCGGCTGCTGCACGACCCGTCGACCTACGTCAACGGGGTGCCGTACGCCGTGCTCGCCGAGCTGCGACGAGAGCACGGCGTGGTGCGCGTCGAGGAGCCCGAGCAGCTCGGCTGGCCTGAAGGGCCGGGGTACTGGCTCGTCCTCCGACACCCGGACGTGGTGCGGGTCCTGCGCGACCCGAAGGCGTTCTCCTCGTGGCTGGGCGGCACCCAGATCAGGGATCCCGCCACACCGGCCGACCTCGCCTACGTGCGCCGGATGATGCTCAACCTGGACCCGCCCGAGCACTCGCGGCTGCGGCGGATGCTGGCCAGATCCTTCACCCCGAGGGCGATCGGACGCCTGGAGTCGCAGATCGCAGGTCATGCCAGGGGCGTCGTCGACCGGATGCTCGCCGGGCCGCGGGAGTGTGACTTCGCCAAGGACGTGGCCGCTGACCTGCCGCTGCTGGCGCTCGCGGACATTCTCGGCGTCCCGTCCGAGGACCGCTGGCTGATGTTCGACTGGTCCAACCGGGTGATCGGCTGGCAGGACCCCGACTACGCCTCGAGCGCGGCCTTCACCGGAGAAGGCGGGTCGGACCTCGCAGCGGCGGCGTTGGCGGTGCGGCCATCACCCGGGCCGGACGGTCGGATGCCCGACCCGCGCAGCCGCGCGGGGATGCCCGACCTCTACCTGTATGCCGCTGGGCTCGGTGAGCGCAAACGTGCCGACCCGGGCGACGACGTCATGTCGATCCTCATGGCCCAGCGCGACGATGCGGCCGGCGGCGACGGTCACGTGTCCATCGAGGAGTTCGAGAACCTCTTCTGGCTCTTCGCCGTAGCCGGCAACGAGACCCTCCGCAACGGTCTGCCCGGCGCGATGATCGCGTTGCTCGAGAGTCCCGAGGCGCAACGCGCGCTCCGGGCGGAGCCGTCCCGCATCGGCGGGGTGGTGGATGAGCTGCTGCGCTGGTGGACGCCGGTGATGACCTTCCGGCGCACGGCGACCGCGGACGTCGACGTGGCCGGTCAGCGCATCACGGCGGGGGACAAGGTGGTCGTCTCCTTCGCCTCGGCGAACCGCGACGAGGCGGTGTTCGGGAGCCCGGACCCGGACCGCTTCGACCTCGAGCGCAACGCCAAGGCCCACCTCGCCTTCGGGCACGGCCCGCACTTCTGCCTCGGTGCCCATCTGGCGCGCGTGCAGATGACCGCGCTGTTCACCGAGGTCCTGACGCGCACGTCCGCGATCGAGGCTGCCGGCGAGCCGGCCTTCCTCCGGTCGAACTTCCAGCGGGGCGTCAAGCGGCTGCCGATCCGCTGGACCGCCTGACGGCGGTTCCCAGCGCCCAGTCCAGTGCGGGCAACTCGCATCCTGCTCCGGAAAGCGGAGCAGGATGCGAGTCTTGTCATCCAGCCGGGGCCCGGCGAGCGCGCCCGTCGCTGGTCAGCGGCTGGTCAGCGGCTGGTCGCCCGCGGGGCGTCCGACACAGACCGGGCCGCACTCTGGTCCGTCTCCACCGGGGACGGGGCGGGCGCGGTCGACTCGTTGCTCGCCTGGATCGCCTTGGTCTCGTCGATGCTGGCCCGCAGCAGCGAGACCAGTTGTGCCGAGGGGCCATCCACGCAGGCCCGGGCGATGCCATTGACGGCGAGCGAGACGACCTTGGCTGCGGCGTCGGCGCGCAGGTCCCGGGTGCCGACGCGACGTACGAAGTCCCGCGCCCACTTCTCGGCGCCCGGCACGTGGGCGAGCGCGATCCTGGCCTCCTTGCTGAGCGCCTGGGGGTCGCGGCCCTCGATGTCGTTGAGGTGGCGCTCCGCGCCCATGACGGCCAGCGCCATGACGTTCTGCCGCTCAGCCGACGCGATCGGCAGGGCGACGAGGGCGGCCCGGCGCATGAGGGCCGGTGCGACCCGCCGGTCGTCCGGGTTCAGCCCGACGACCTCAGGGATCATCATGGCCAGCTCCTGCCGACGGACGTCGCCGAGGGCGTCGTTGACGCACCGGGCCAGCGAGGCGAGGACAGGGTGGGTGCACTTGGGGTGGTCACTCCACCGCTCGCCGGCCAGGTAGGAGGCCATCTCCATGAAGCAGGCGCCCTTGCGGGGGTTGCGATGACGTCCGCGGGAGAGGACCGGTACTCCGTCCGGGATGACGTCGAGCGGCTGGGTTGTTGTGGTGGCGGATCGACCGAACATGTTGGCTCCCTGTGTACGGTGCGCTGACCTCTATCCAGAATGCGCGCACTGACCCCCGCCTGACCAGACCCTGAGCACTTTCGGCTCCATGGCGTGCCCTCCGAGTCCAGCGGCTCAGTCGGCTTCCGGCGGCGCCAGCCGCTTCAGCAGCGGGCCGACAATGTCCATCGGCAGGGGGAAGACGACGGTGGAGTTCTGGTCGGCACCGAGCTCCAACAGGGTCTGCAGGTAGCGCAGCTGCAGCGACGCCGGGCTCTGCGAGAGCGTGTCGGCCGCCTGCTTCAGCTCGCTCGAGGCCTGCAGCTCACCCCGGGCGTTGATGACCTTCGCCCGGCGCTCGCGTTCCGCCTCGGCCTCCCGGGCCATGGCCCGCTGCATCTGCTCGGGGATCTCGACGTCCTTGATCTCGACGACGGAGACGTCGACGCCCCAGGGCTTGGTCTGCAGCTCGATGATCTCCCGCAGGTCGTGGTTGAGGTCCTCGCGGTGCGCCAGGAGCGTGTCGAGGTCGGCCCGGCCGAGGACGGACCGCAGGGTCGTCTGGGCGATCTGCGACGTCGCGACGGCATAGTTCTCGACCTGCATGATGGCGGCTTCCGGGTCGACCACGTTGAACAGGACGACGGCGTTGACCCGCGCCGGCACGTTGTCCTTGGTGATGACATCCTGCGGCGGGATGGTCAGCGTGACGATGCGCAGGTCGACACGCTCGAGCCGAAAGAGCCCGGGGACGAGCAGGTGCAGCCCCGGCTGGTAGATCGGCCTCAGCTTGCCGAGTCGGAAGACGACACCTCGCTCGTACTGGTGGATGATCCTGACCGACGTCGCCACGATGGCGGCGGCAACGA
>DASUQN010000132.1:0-2273 GCA_036280515.1 Intrasporangium sp.
CCACGCTGCCCAGCAACGCGATGCGCGCGGTGCCGGCCGCCGCCAACTGCGGCCTCGTCGAGGACGCCGCCGACGGCGTGACGAACTCGCAGGGCCCCCTGCGCTTCCCCGTCGCCGACGGCTCGTACTCGATGTCCGCCGGCTACGGCGTCAGCGGATCGCTCTGGTCGTCCGGATCGCACACCGGCCAGGACTTCTCCGCGCCGAGCGGCACGCCGGTCTACGCCTCCGCCGACGGTGTCGTCTCCCTGGAGACGAACGCCTGGGCCGGCACGCTGGTGCGCATCGACCACGGCGGTGGCGTCGAGACCTGGTACGCCCACATGGACACGGTCGGGGTCACCGACGGCCAGGTCGTCTCCGCGGGGAACGCGATCGGCACCGTCGGCTCCCGCGGCAACTCCACGGGCCCGCACCTGCACTTCGAGCTGCGGCTGGACGGGAGCGGGGTCGACCCGATGGCGGTCCTCACCCCCACCTCGTTCGCCGACGGCGGCGCGTTCGTCAACGGCGCCATCCCCGACTCGGCGCTGTGCTCGGCCACGGAGGGTGGGGTCCAGTCCCTGCGGTGCGACGCCGCCGTGGCGTTCCGGATCCTGAGCGCCGAGTACGCGACGGAGCTGGGCACCGAGCTCTGCATCACCGACTCCTACCGGTCGCGCGCCCTCCAGGAGCACGTGTACCAGACCAAGCCGGGCCTCGCCGCGATCCCCGGCACGTCCATGCACGGGTGGGGCATCGCGGTCGACCTCTGCGGCGGGGTCGAGCGGTTCGGCACTGCGGAGCACGAGTGGCTGGTCAGCCACGGCTCGTCGTACGGCTGGGTCCACCCCGACTGGGCCGCGCAGGGCGGCAGCCGGCCCGAGCCCTGGCACTTCGAGTACGCGGGCTGACACCCGGACCCCGACATTCCCCACACCGGGCCCCGGTCCGGGTGTAGGTTGGCCGCTGCCCGCATCGGTCCAGCCCTCGGAGGGGTCATGAGCAATCACGACCACTGGGTCGAGGAGCTGTGGCAGGGGTACAAGCAGACCGGCGACGTCGAGCTGCGCAACCGCCTCGTCGTGCAGTACTCCCCCCTCGTCAAGTACGTCGCCGGCCGCGTGCGCTCGGGACTACCCCAGAGCGTCGAGCAGTCGGACCTCATCTCCGAGGGCGTCATCGGGCTCATCGACGCCATCGACCGGTTCGAGCCCGAGCGTGGCCTGCAGTTCCAAACGTACGCCGTCCCGCGCATCCGCGGGGCGATGGTCGACAGCCTGCGTTCCTCGGATTGGGTCCCGCGGTCGCTGCGTGAGAAGAAGCGCGACATCGAGCGCGCGCAGGCCACCCTCGAGACCAAGCTGGGGCGTACGCCGAGCGACGGCGAGGTCGCCGCGGAGCTGGGGATCGCGGTGGCCGAGCTCCGCGAGGCCTACCGCAAGGTCTCCTACACCAACGTCGCGAGCATCGACGAGCTCGGCCTCGGTGACGAGCTGGTGCCCACCGCGCCCGACGGGTCGGGTGACTCCGACATGGGCCCGGAGCTCCTCGAGGCCGTGCACCAGCTGGCCGAGCGGGACCAGATCATCGTCGCGCTCTACTACTTCGAGGGGTTGACCCTCGCCGAGATCGGCCAGGTGCTCGGCGTCACCGAATCGCGGGTGAGCCAGCTGCATACGAAGGTCACGATGACGCTCAAGACCAAGCTGGCGCTCAGCCGCGCCTGACTCAGACGGTCAGCTTCAGCACGGGTCGCCCGTCCGCCGTACGCACCTCCACCCACGTCAGGTCGGACCTGCCCGCGGCGGTGGCTGCGGTCAGCCGCATCGAGCGGCCGGGCAGGGCACGCCACGTCGCCACCTGCTCACTGGCTCCATCCCGGGTGTGCACGATCATGACGTAGGTCCAGCGACGTTGGGGGGCGGTGTCGTCGGCGGGCTCGTAGGTGCACGCCAGGTCGATCCGGGTCCCCCAGTCCACGCTGACGAGGTCCAGGTTCGCCCGCACCGGCGCCCCTCCCAGCGTCTCCATGTCGCGACCGGCGGCCGCGACGGTGCTGGAGCTCGCGACCGGTGCGGCGGTCGGCGAGTCATCCCCGCCCCCGACGATCCCGGTCGCCACGAGGATGGTCGCCACGATCGTCACGGCGGCGGCACTGAGCACCGCGATCAGGATCCCCTGCCGCCGCTGGGACCGGCGGGCCTCGTGGACCAGCGCGGGCAGCAGGCTCTCCGGCACCGCTTCGTCGGCCGGGTTCACGAGATCCTCCGGGCCCACCCGAGCCAGCTGGC
>DASUQN010000133.1:0-10752 GCA_036280515.1 Intrasporangium sp.
ATCGCGAGCTGGGTGTGCGAGCTGCACGGCGGCTCCATTGCGGTCCTGCCGTCCGAGGCCGGTGCCACGGGTGCCCGGATCCGCGCCGTCCTCCCACGCCATCCGGCCCAAGCTGCGACCCACCCGCCCACCATTGCCTCGAGTGCCGACCACGTGCCCGCCGCACCCATCCCGAAGGAGCGCCCCATGACCACCGTCCCAGTGCCGCCGCCCACCCCAGCTCCGCCGCAGCCTGCCGGTGTCCCCGCGCCGCCGTTCGTCGACTCGGTCTTCGGCGACCTCTGGCCAGAGCGTGGACTCGCGCCGCAGCCGCGTCTGGTCCTGGGCTCGGTGGGGATCGGCCTCCTCGCTGCCGTCGTGGTCCCGGACCGGAACCTGGGCGTGGCAACCTTCGTCATCCTGCTGCTCTCCGCCGCCCTCGTGTTCACGGCTTCGGTCCACCGGCAAGAGCGGGCCATGCAGGTCCCTGCCCTGCTCGCCGTTGCCCTCACCAGCCTCGTCGTGCTGCGAGCGGCCGAGTGGCTCGCAGTCGTGGGGGTCGGTGTCGCTGGGCTCCTCGCGTTGACCGCCCTCACCGACGCGCGCGGACTCGCGTCCATGGTCGGCGGCTGGGCCTCGTGGGTCCTCGCCGGGGTGCGTGGGCTGCCCCTGCTCGGACGCACCCTCAATGCCGTGTCCAAGGTGTCGATCCTCTGGCCGGTCGTGCGCACCGTGGCGATCTCGGTCGTGGCGCTCGTCCTCTTCGGGGGCCTGTTCGCCTCAGGTGACGCAGTGTTCGGGTCGTGGGCCCAGGCGATCCTGCCCGATTTCGCGGTCGACAGCCTCGTCTCCCGGTTCTTCGTCGCCTTCGTCGTCGCTGGAACGGTCCTGGCGGCCTCGTACGTCGCCATCAACCCACCCCGCGTCGACAGGCTCGCGCTGCCCGAGGGGCGTCGGGTGGCCCGGGCCTGGGAGTGGCTCGTGCCGGTCGGTCTCGTCATCATCACCTTCGCGACCTTCGTCGCTGCCCAGGCGACTGCGATGTGGGGTGGTCACGACTACGTCCAGCGGACCACGGGCCTGACCTATGCCGAGTACGTCCATCAGGGCTTCGGGCAGCTGACGGCCGTCACCTTCCTCACCCTGCTCACCGTGGCCATCGCGGCGCGCAAGGCGCCGCGCGAGACGGCGCGGGACAAGCTCATCCTCCGAGTTGCCCTCGGCCTCCTCTGTGCGCTGGCGCTCGTGGTGGTGGCGTCGGCCCTGTACCGGATGCACGTGTACCAGGAGGCCTACGGCTTCACCGTGCTGCGCGTCCTCGTCGACGCCTTCGAGCTGTGGATGGGGCTCCTCCTCGTCTTCGTCGTCGTCGCGGGGATCCGACTGTCAGCGCGCTGGCTGCCGCGTGCCGCGCTCCTGTCGGGGGCCCTGTTCATCCTTGTCATGGGCCTGGCCAACCCCGAGGCGTGGGTCGCCCAGCAGAACATCGACCGCTACCACGCCACCGGCAAGCTCGACGCGGCGTACCTCGCCTCGCTCGGTGCGGACGCTGCCCCGACCATTCGCGCCGGCCTGCCCCAGGACCTCTCGGCCTGCATCATCAGCTCTCACGGCCTGCCGGCGCAGGATGATGCCCTCGGCTGGAACCTCGGGCGCGCCCGGGCCAGCGACCTGGGCTCGGACCCCCTGACGGGCTTCGACCAGGCGACGTGCTCGACGGTGCTGAGCCGGGGCATCGGGGGCTGAACGGGCCGACGGCCGGTTGGGGCAGGATGGCGGGGTGCGTGCCGATGTCGTCGACCTGTTCGAGCTCGACCCTGCTCTGACCCACCTCAACCACGGCGCCTTCGGCGCGGTCCCACGCGTCGTCCGCGAGGCGCAGGACCGCGCTCGCGCCCGGGTCGAGGCCGCCCCGATGAGAGCGTTCCGTGACGAGCTGCCCCACCAGCTCGCGGCCGCGCGGGGGACGGCGGCGGCGTTCCTCGGCCTCGCGCCCGACTCCGCCGCGCTGGTCCGCAACGTCTCCGAGGGCGTGGCCGTCGTGCTCCAGGCGCTCCGGATCGGACGGGGCGACGACGTCGTCGTGAGCAACCACGGCTACCGCACGGTCACGTGGGCGGTGCAGGCCAACGGCGGGACGGTCCGCGAAGCCGCCTTCGACAGGGCCGCGACGACCCCCGACATCGTGGCGGCCTTCACCGATGCCCTCACTCCGGAGACGCGCCTGGTCGTCATCGACCAGATCACGTCGCCGACCGCGTTGCTCCTCCCGGTGGCCGAGGTCGCCGCGGCCGTGGCCCCAGTGCCCGTCCTCGTCGACGCCGCACACGCGCCCGGTGCCCTCCCCGACCTCGACATCGAGGCCCTCGAGGTCGCCTACTGGGTCGGCAACCTCCACAAGTGGGCCTTCGCACCACGGTCGGCGGCAGTCCTGTGGGCCGATCCCGAGCGCCGGAACGGCCTCCGCCCCCTCGTGACCTCGTGGAGCCACGGCGAGCCCTACCCCGCCTCGTTCGACCTCCAGGGCACCGTCGACCACTCGGCCTGGCTCGCGATCCCCGATGCCATCGACTTCTGGCAGCGCCTCGGCGGCTGGGACCAGGTCGAGCGCAACATCGTGCTCCTGCGCCGTGGAGCCGACCACGTGGCCAAGGCACTGGGGGCTGGGAGCGAGCTCAGCGGCATACCCTCTGCTCCTTGTATGACGCTCGTGCGACTCCCCGATGGTGTGGGGGAGACGAGGGAGGCGGCCGAGGCGTTGTGGCAGCAGTTGTATGCCGCTGGGTTCGTCGTCCCGCCTGTGTCCTTCGGGGGCCGCGGGTTCGTGCGCCTCGCGGCGCACGCGTACAACGACGAGGACGACTACGCACGGCTCGCCGAGACCCTCGTCACGCTGGTGGGCGACGGCTGAGCCGTCGATGCCACCGCGGCGGCCCGGATGTGGCAGGATCGGGCGACCGCCGGAACGCTGCCAGCAAGGAGGCTCCGTCATGACCGACGCCCGCAACACCCGGTTCCAGAGGGTGCTCCTGAAGCTTTCCGGTGAGGCCTTCGGCGGTGGCAAGGTGGGCGTCGACCCGAGCGTCGTCGCCGGGATCGCCAAGCAGATCGCCGCGGCGGTCAGGGGCGGCGTCGAGGTCGCCGTGGTGGTCGGCGGCGGCAACTTCTTCCGTGGCGCCGAGCTCCAGCAACGCGGCATGGACCGCACCCGGGCCGACTACATGGGCATGCTCGGCACCGTCATGAACTGCCTCGCCCTGCAGGACTACCTCGAGAAGGAGGGCGTCGGGACGCGGGTCCAGTCCGCGATCGCCATGCAGCAGGTCGCCGAGCCGTACATCCCGCGCCGGGCGATCCGCCACATGGAGAAGAACCGGGTCGTCATCTTCGGTGCCGGAGCCGGCATGCCGTTCTTCTCGACCGACACCGTGAGCGCCCAACGCGCGCTCGAGACGAAGTGCGACGCCCTGCTCATCGCCAAGAACGGCGTCGACGGCGTCTACTCGGCCGACCCGAAGACCGACCCCACCGCGACCAAGTACGAGACCCTGACCTTCGACGAAGGGCTGGCCAACGGGCTGCGCATCGTCGACGCGGCGGCGTTCTCCCTCTGCAAGGAGAACAAGCTGCCGATGGTCGTGTTCGGCATGGAAGGCCCGGGCAACATCACGCGGGCCCTCCTGGGTGAGAAGATCGGCACGCTGGTCACCAACGCGTGAGCATGATTGACACCGGGCGATGACGTGGTCCCCGCCACAGACCCTGTGACCCGGACGAGGACGAGGAAGCGAGAGACATGATCGACGAGACGATGTTCGAGGCCGAGGAGAAGATGGACAAGGCC
This sequence comes from Intrasporangium sp., assembly GCA_036280515.1. Taxonomy (GTDB): domain Bacteria; phylum Actinomycetota; class Actinomycetes; order Actinomycetales; family Dermatophilaceae; genus Intrasporangium. The sequence goes on from DASUQN010000133.1 coordinate 3,824, forward strand.
ATCGAGGTCCTCAAGGAAGACTTCGCGGGCATCCGGACCGGTCGCGCCAACCCCGGCCTGTTCAACAAGCTCCTCGTGGACTACTACGGGGCGCCGACGCCGCTGCAGCAGCTCGCGTCCTTCCAGAACCCGGAGCCGCGCACGATCCTGGTCATCCCGTTCGACAAGTCGGCCCTGCACGCGATCGAGAAGGCCATCCGGGACTCCGACCTCGGCGTCAACCCGGCCAGCGACGGTCACCTGATCCGCTGCGTCATGCCCGAGCTGACCGAGGAGCGGCGCAAGGAGTACATCAAGCTGGCCCACCACAAGGCGGAGGAGGGCCGCGTGTCGGTCCGCAACATCCGCCGAAAGGCGAAGACCGACATCGACCGGCTCGTCAAGGACGGGGAGGTCGGCGAGGACGATGGCACTCGGGCGGAGAAGGAGCTCGAGGCGCTCACCAAGAAGCACACCGACCTCATCGACACCCTCGTCAAGCACAAGGAGTCCGAGCTTTTCGATATCTGAGGCTCAGAGGCAGAGCACGTGTCAATGACCACCCCATCCAGCTCCGCCCTGCCCGATCCGCAGGTGCCGCCGGTGCCACCGGTCTCCCGGGCCGGGCGAGACCTGAAGGCCGCCATCGGGGTCGGTGTCGTGCTCGGCACCCTCATCATCACGACGCTGCTCGTCAGGAAGGAGTCCTTCCTCGTCCTCATGGCGATCGCCGTCGCCATCGGGATGTGGGAGCTGCACGTGGCGCTGCGCAACGTCGCCGTTCGCGCGCCACTCGTGCCCGCCGTCGTGGGCATGGTCGGCATGACGTGGGCCGCCTACGTCCACGGGCCGGTCGGTCTGGTCACCGCGTGGGTCCTCACCTGCGCCGTCATCGTGCTGTGGAGGGGCAGTGGCCGCCTCGACGGCGCCGGCCGCGACGTCCTCGGTGGGATCTTCATCTCGACCTACCCACCGCTCCTCGTGGGCTTCGCCGTGCTCCTGCTCGCGGCGCCGGACGGCGTGGGCCGGATGTTCGTCTTCCTCATCACCGCGGTGTGCAGTGACATCGGTGGCTACGCGGCGGGCGTCATGCTCGGCAAGCACCCGATCGCGCCGACCATCAGCCCGAAGAAGTCGTGGGAGGGGTTCGCCGGCTCGGTCCTCCTCTGCATCATCGCCGGCTCGCTCACCATCCACTTCTTCCTCGAGCACCCGTGGTGGATCGGCATCCCGCTCGGAGTGACCGTGGCCATCGCCGCAACGATCGGCGACCTCATGGAGTCCCTCATCAAGCGCGACCTCGGCATCAAGGACATGTCGAACGTCCTGCCGGGCCACGGCGGGATCATGGACCGCCTCGACTCCCTCATCGTCGTGGTGCCCATCGTGTGGGCCGTGCTCAGCCTGCTGGCGGAGCGGGCGGTCGCCTGACGCATCCCGGGCTGGGGGACAACCACCCATGCCGTATGCCGCTGGGCTGGCTTCTCGTGGCGATTTCCCCTTGGTCGAGGTGTGCACTTCGTGTCGGCCGTCGGGGGGCGCGGACGGCACCCTCGACGAGGAGGGGGCCCCAGCGGCATACGGCATGAGAGGAATGACGGGACCACCCTGCTGCACTGGGCCGGCGCCCGCATGCGGAGTGGAACCCGTCCCGTCATCTGTCCCGCCGACCAGTCGAGTGTGCAGTTGGCGCCGGGCGCGGAGTGCCCACTCGAATATGAGTGAGCCGGGCGCGGACTGATGCCATGAAGGAGCGGGGCCTCCGCTCCGGTGGGTTCCTCGGCGGATGCTGAGGGGGTCATCAAGTCCCAGCGACGGAAGGGAGGCCCTTGATGGCAACCTATCCGCAATCCCAGTTCGTGGGGATCGATCTGCATCGGCGCCGGTCGGTGTTCGTGCATCTGGACGGGCAGGGCCAGCAGCTGGAGGTGGCGCATCTGGTCAACGACCCGGACGCCTGGGTCGCGCAGCTCGGGCACGCCGGCGCGGATCCGCAGGTGGTGCTCGAGGCGACGTACGGCTGGTACTGGGCGGCCGACCTGTTGGCCGCGCACGGCGCGACGGTCCACCTGGCGCACCCGTTGGGGGTGGCCGCCTACTCGCATCGCCGGGTCAAGAACGACGTGCTCGACGCCCGGGATCTGGCGCACCTGCTGCGCACCGACCTGCTGCCCGAGGCGTGGATCGCGCCGCCGGCCACCCGGCAGCTGCGTGAGCTGGTCCGCTACCGGGTCAAGCTGGTGCACTTCCAGACCAGCCTCAAGGACCAGGTCCACGCGGTGCTGGCCAAGGCGGGCATCCCGGTGACCGCCAGCGACCTGTTCGGGGTGGCCGGGCGCGCGATGCTGGCGGACTGCCGACTGCCCGGCGCGTACCGGGACCGAGTCGACTCGCTGCTCGGGCTGCTCGAGCAGGTCGAGGCGCAGGAGGCCGCGTTCGCGGCCTCGATCGCGCGATGGCTGCGCGAGGACCCGGGCTACCGGGCGATCCAGGCCATCCCCGGGGTTGGGCCCACGCTGGCCGCGGTGTTCGTCGCCGAGATCGGCCAGGTGCACCGGTTTGCCCACCCGCAGCAGCTGTGCTGCTGGGCCGGGCTGACCCCGCGGCACTACGAGTCGGACACCAAGGTGCGCCGCGGGCACGTGACCAAGCAGGGCTCGAAGCTGGTCCGCTGGGCCGCGGTCGAGGCGATCCAACACGGCGGGACCCCCCGGATGCGCGCCCAGCGCGCCGGAATCCAGGCCCGCCGCGGCAAGAACATCGCCAAGGTGGCGATGGCGCGCAAGCTGCTCACCCTCGTCTACTACGGGCTGCGCGACGGGCACATCCGCGCCTTGGGCGGCGCGGCATGAGCAGGACCGGACCCGGCGTGCGCGCGGACGCGAAGTGTGCTGACCCCCGCAACCCTGCGGCGCGGTCGTCGGACTGATTGCCCCCGCACGCCGAAGGTCGTACCCCGCTCCATGCCCCAGACACCGGCAGACACCGGTGTCGCGGGGCGAAGGAATGAACGACAGCCGGAACGCGCCGGCCTGCGCCCTTGCCTGTCTTCGCAAGAGACGTCCCTGGAGCCCGACCGAACCAGACAACCGAATACACCCCCGGCCCAGGCCCAGCGTGGGCCGATCCCGGGACGAGCCCCAAGGCCAAGCCGCTACGCGGTCGACCTGCGGTCGAGCCTTGACCCTCGCCCCACGCTCGACCCATGCCGCCAGGAGGACCGGGAACCACCAAACCGAACCCAAAAGCCACGAACCGCGCCCCCTTGACACGGCCCACTCCTTCAGGAATGCACACTCGACGAGGAGGGAGCCCAGCGGCACACGGCATCGGCTTTGACTCCGCCTGAGACAATGGCCGGGTTATGACTGAGATCCCCGTGTCGCTGCCCGAGCCGACGACCACCCCTCCTGAGCCGGGACGGCTGACCTTCCGCGCGCCACGCCGCGGGAAGCCGCCGCGGCACCTCGCCGACTTCTCGCCGCAGGAGCGCAAGGTGGCAGTTGAGGCTCTCGGTCACCAGGGCTTCCGCGCCAGGCAGCTGGCGACCCACTACTTCGAGCGGCTGGTCGATGACCCCGAGGCCATGACCGACCTTCCCAAGGCCGTCCGCGCCGAGCTTGTCGGCGACCTCCTGCCGACGATGCTCACCCCGATCGTGCGACGGCAGGCCGACGACGGCCAGACGATGAAGTACGCCTGGCGGCTCCACGACGGGGCGATCGTCGAGTCCGTCCTCATGCGCTACCCGAACCGGGTCACGATCTGCATCTCCAGCCAGGCCGGGTGTGGGATGAACTGCCCGTTCTGCGCGACTGGACAGGCTGGGCTGACCCGCAACATGTCGACCGCCGAGATCGTCGAGCAGGTCGTGTTCGCCGCCCGGGCGCTGCGACGTGGCGAGCTGGCCGGCGGCGGCGACGAGGACCGAGAGCACCCGTTGCGGGTCAGCAACGTCGTCTTCATGGGAATGGGGGAAGCGCTCGCCAACTACAACGCGGCGATCGGCGCGATCCGCCGCCTGACCGACCCGGCGCCGGACGGTCTCGGCATGTCTGCCCGAGGCATCACCATGTCGACCGTCGGCCTCGTCCCCGGGATCGACAAGCTGGCCGCCGAGGGCATCCCGGTGACGCTGGCCCTGTCCCTCCACGCCCCTGACGACGAGCTGCGTGACGAGCTGGTGCCGATCAACACGAGGTGGAAGGTCGACGAGGCCATCGACGCGGCGCACCGCTACTACGAGACGACCGGCAGGCGGGTGTCGATCGAGTACGCGCTGATCCGGGACATCAACGACCAGGGCTGGCGGGCAGACCTGTTGGGGGAGAAGCTCAACCGACGGGGCCGGGGCTGGGTGCACGTCAACCCCATCCCCCTGAATCCCACGCCGGGATCGAAGTGGACCGCCAGCCGGCGCGGCGTCGAGCAGAACTTCGTCGAGCGGCTGCGTGCCCACGGGGTGCCGACGACGATCCGGGACACGCGAGGGCAGGACATCGACGGGGCGTGCGGCCAGCTCGCGGCCTCGACCGCCTGAGGGGCACTCAGGCGGAGTCGGCCTCGAGGCGGAAGGTGCGGCGGTAGGCGAGCGGCGAGAGCCCGACCGAGGCCGCCAGGTGCTGGCGCAGTGACGCGCCGGTCCCGAAGCCGGACTCGGCGGCGATCCGGTCCACGGACAGGTCGGTCGACTCGAGCAGGTGCCGTGCGCGGTCGACGCGAGCCCGGGCGAGCCACGCGCCGGCGGTCTCGCCGGTCTCCTCGCGGAAGCGCCTCGTGAAGGTGCGCACCGACATGTCGCACTGGCGGGCGAGGTCGGACAGGCCGATCGGCTCGGCGAGGTGCTCGAGTGCCCAGGTGCGGGCCGGGCCGGTGCCGGCGTCGGTCTCCTCGGGTATGGGGCGGTCGATGAACTGCGCCTGCCCACCCGCCCGCCAGGGCGCGACGACGGCGCCACGGGCGACTCGGTTGGCGGCCTCGGCGCCCAGGTCGGAGCGGACGATGTGCAGGAGCAGGTCGATGCCGGCCGCGTTGCCCGCCGACGTGAGCACGTCACCGTGGTCGACGTAGAGGACATCAGGGTTGAGCGGCACGTCGGGGAAGTGCCGGGTGAACGCGTCGACGTGAACCCAGTGGGTCGTTGCGACACGGCCCCGCAGCAGGCCCAGTCCCGCGAGGACGAAGGCCCCCGTGCAGATCGAGACCCAGCGGGCGTCCGGCCGGGCGGTCGCGGCGAGGCGCTGGAGCGCCTCGGGCAGGACGCCCGTCTCAACGATGGGGCCGCCGATGCCGGGCACGACGATCGTGTCGGCCTCTGCGAGCAGGCTGTTCGGGTGGGTCGGCTGCGCGGCATAGCCGGCCGAGGTCATGACCGGCCCGTCGTCCAGTGTGACCATCCGGACCTCGTAGGGTGGCGTCGCCCCGGTCCTGGGCCCCGGCCACCCCGGGTCCAGCGACGACGCGGCGAGGAAGCGGTGCGCGAGCCCGAGCTCGAACGCGATGACGGTGTCGAGGGCGAGCACGGCGACGAGGTGCGGCGCCGTCCCGGATCGCGGAATGCGGACGCTCATGGCCAGATTCTTGCACATGATGTCCTCCGGGCCACTCGTTCCGCGGGCCCATCGTCCCGGAAAGTGTGACCGTGAGCATCACCGACCAGACGCCGGAGCGGCTCCGGCCAGACGAATCATCTCGCCGACCGCCGGGCCCCGGGTCCCGCGTCCACCCCGCATGGTGGGTGGCCGGCGTGACCTTCCTGACCATCATCGGCGCCGCCGGCTTCCGCTCGACGCCGGGCGTCATGATGAACCCGCTGCACGACGAGTTCGGCTGGCCGATGGGGGTCATCGGCGGCGCCGTCTCGGTCAACCTCGTGCTCTACGGCCTGGTCGCTCCCTTCTCGGCCGCCCTGATGGAGCGACTGGGCGTCCAACGCGTCGTCGCCTGTGCCCTGGTCCTCGTCAGTGTCGGCTCGCTGCTGCCCATCTGGATGACCGCCTCGTGGCAGCTCGTCCTGTCCTGGGGTCTGCTCGTCGGCCTGGGCACGGGCGCCATGGCGATGGCCCTCGTCGCGACGGTGACCGGCCGGTGGTTCGTCAAGTCCCGAGGACTCGTGACCGGCCTGCTCACCGCCGCCGGGGCGACCGGCCAGCTCGTCTTCCTGCCGGTGCTCGCCTGGCTCGCCGAGCACAGCGGCTGGCGCTCCGCTGCACTGGCGACGGGAGCCATGGCCCTCGCCGTCGTGCCACTCGTCCTGTGGCGTCTGCACGACCACCCGAGCGACCTGGGGCTCACCGCCTACGGCGCCCCGGCCGGCACCCCTACCGCACGCCCGGCCCGCCCGGACGGCCGCCCAGTGCGGCTGGCCCTCGAGGCCCTCCGTGACGCAGCGCGCACCAAGGTCTTCTGGCTGCTCGCGGGCGGCTTCGCCATCTGCGGCATCTCGACGAACGGGCTCGTCGGCACGCACTTCATCCCGGCCGCCCACGACCACGGCATGCCGCTGACGACGGCTGCGGGACTGCTCGCCCTGGTCGGCATCTTCGACATCGCCGGCACGGTCTTCTCCGGATGGCTGACCGACCGCATCGACCCACGGGTCCTGCTCGGCGTGTACTACACCCTCCGCGGAGCCTCACTGCTGCTCCTGCCCTCGCTCTTCAGCGACGACCTGCACGTCAACATGCTCGCCTTCATCATCTTCTACGGGCTCGACTGGGTGGCCACGGTGCCACCCACCATCGCCCTGTGCCGCGAAGCGTTCGGCGACCGGGCCCCGATCGTCTTCGGCTGGGTCTTCGCCTCGCACCAGATCGGTGCGGCGATCTCCGCTGCAGGCGCCGGTGTCATCCGCGACCAGCTCGGGGCCTACACCGTCGCCTGGTACGTCGCCGGCGCCCTCTGCTTCGCGGCCGCCGCCATGTCGATGTCCATCACCAAACGGCGCGCAA
>DASUQN010000134.1:0-2456 GCA_036280515.1 Intrasporangium sp.
CGTCCATCTCGGGCATCTGCATGTCGATGATGGCGAGGTCGAAGGGATCGCCGCGGCTGATCCACCGCAGCGCCTCCGCGGGCGACGCCGTCGCCTGGGCGACCATTCCCCAGGACTCGGCGTGACGGACGAGGATCGTGCGGTTGGTGGCACTGTCGTCGACGACGAGCAGGCGTTGGCCCTCGAGCTGCGGCTGGATCGCATCCATGAATGCCGGTGGGCTGCTCGGGGCTTCCTCGGCCAGCACGGTGAAGGAGAAGGACGACCCCTCGCCGACCCGGCTCTCCACCCACATGGTCCCGCCCATCATCTCGGTGAGGCGCTGGCTGATGGCAAGGCCGAGGCCGGTGCCGCCGTAGCGGCGGGTCGTCGAGGCGTCCAGCTGGCTGAACGACTGGAAGAGCCGGTCCATGCGGTCGGCCGGGATGCCGATGCCGGTGTCCCGGACCGCGAAGTGGAGCTCGTGCCGGCCATCGGCGGCCGGCTCGGAGCTCACCGACAGGACCACCTCGCCGGCCTCGGTGAACTTGACGGCGTTGGAGAGCAGGTTGATGAGAATCTCGCGGAGGCGGGTCACGTCGCCGACAACCGCCCGTGGTGTGGCCGGATGGAGCAGGTAGGCGAGGTCCAGCCCCTTCTCCGCCGCCCGGGTCGCCACGACGTCCAGGGCCGCCTCGATGCACCCGCGCACGTCGAAGGGGCTGCGCTCGAGGTCGAGCCTGCCGGCCTCGATCTTCGAGAAGTCGAGGATGTCGTTGATGATGGCGAGGAGTGCGTCCCCGCTGGTGCGGATGATCTCGGCCAGGTTCCGTTGCTCGGCGGACAGCTCGGTGTCGAGCAGGAGCTCGGTCATGCCGATGACCGCGTTCATCGGCGTCCGGATCTCGTGGCTCATGGTGGCGAGGAAGGCGCTCTTGGCCTCGGTGGCGGCCTCGGCCTGGCGGCGGGCCCGCAGCAGCTCGCCGATGTCGTGGTAGATCGCGTGCATCCCGACCTGCTTGGCGCCAACGACGATGGGGGCGGCCCGCACGTCGACATCCACCAGCGTCCCGTCCTTGCGGGTCCGACGGGTCACGAGGTGCGCTGCCCGACCCATGCCGGCCTGCTGGGAGAGGTCCACCGCCTCGGCGTGCAGCTCCTCCGATCGAGCGACGAGGTCGTCCACGTTGCGCCCGCACGCCTCTTCCCGCGTGTACCCGAAGAGCCGTTCCGCCGCCGGGTTCCACGAGGTGACCCTCCCGTCGAGATCGATCGTGACGATCGCCGTCGAACTGAGCTCCAGCAGCGATTCGAAGAACTGCTTCTGACGCCGCACCTCCGCCTCGCTGCGGCGCAGCGCATTCTCCGCCCGCTTGCGCTCGGTGATGTCGATCAGGAAGCCCTGGACGTAGCGTGCCGTCCCGTCCTCGTCCCGCTCGACAATGGCCTCGTCCCGCACCCACACCGTCCGTCCATCGCGAGCCATCAGGCGGTACTCCAACGCCCAGCTCGACATCCCGGCGGCGAGGATCCGCGCGAGATCGGCCAGGACCCACTCCCGGTCGTCGGGGTGCAGGAGCTTGGGGAAGAAGCTGGGATCGGCCAGCCAGTCCTCGGGGGGGTAGCCGAGCAGGCCTTCCACCTGGGGGCTGACGTAGATCGACGAGGCGACCGGGACCGCCTCATCGACATACGTCACGAGTGGGAGCTGCTCGACGAGTTGTCGATAGCGCCGCTCAGCCTCGTGCTGCGCCCTGAGCGCGGTGACGTCGTGGTAGACGACGAGGTATCCGGTCGGCCGACCCTCCACCGTCACCAGCACCGCGAAGAGCTCGACGTCCACGAGCGTGCCGTCCTTCCGGCCACGCCGCGTCATGGCCCGGAAGCGCCCGCCCGGGACCAGCTCGTCGTAGTAGCCGACCGCCTCCGCCCGGAGGTCGTCTCGATCCGCGATGAGGTCGTCGAGGTCACGCCCGATCGCCTCCGTGCGCGTGTAGCCGAACAGCGCCTCGGCAGCCAGGTTCCATGACGTCACCACCCTGTCGAGATCGAGGGTGACGATCGCGATCGGGCTGATCTCGAGCAGCGACTCGACGTACCGGTTCTGCCGCCGAAGTTCCTCTTCGCTCCGGCGGAGCGCCTCCTCCAGCTCCTTGCGCTCGGTGATGTCGAGGAGGAAGCCGTGATGGAACTTCGGCGCACCCGCCTCGTGGGGGATGACCGTCGCCTGGTCGAGGAACCAGTGGACGGTCCCGTCGCGCGCGACCATGCGGTACTCCATGCAGAACGGCTCGCCGGTGTCGCGCGACCGCCGGTGCTCGGTGAGCACGCGTTCGCGGTCCTCCGGGTGGAGGACCTTGAGGAGCAGCTCCTCGTCGACGGCCCATTCCTCGGTCGAGTAACCGAGCTCGGACTCGAGCTGTGGGCTCATGTAGACGTTGGAGCTGATGTCGTCGAGGCGGTCGATGTAGACCGTC
>DASUQN010000135.1:0-3624 GCA_036280515.1 Intrasporangium sp.
CATCAAGCGGATCGCCGTGGGCTCCCTTCGCAACAAGCTGCTCGTCATCCTTCCGGTCATCATGCTGCTCAGCCAGTTCCTGTCCTGGCTGCTGACGCCCCTGCTCATGGTCGGCGGTGCGTACCTCGCCTACGAGGGGGCCGAGAAGGTCTGGGAGGCCGTGTCTGGCCACCACGAGGCCGAGACCCCGGCAGCCGTCGACGCCGCCCAGGAGGACGCCGTCGTGTCCGGTGCGGTGCGCACTGACTTCATCCTGTCGGCCGAGATCATGGTCATCGCGCTCAACGAGGTGGACGACGAGCCGTTCGTCTCGCGCCTCTTCATCCTCATCGTCGTCGCCCTGCTCATCACCGGCCTCGTCTACGGAGTCGTCGCGCTCATCGTCAAGATGGACGACTTCGGCCTGCAGCTCTCGCAGCGCACCTCCGCTGCCTCCCAGCGCGTCGGCCGCGGCCTCGTCAAGGGCATGCCCGTGCTGCTGAGCGTCCTGTCGACCGTAGGCATCGCGGCCATGCTCTGGGTCGGCGGCCACATCCTCCTCGTCGGGATCGACGAGCTGGGCTGGCACGCGCTCTACGACGTGGTGCACCACCTCGAGGAGGCGGTGCACGGGGTGGCCGGAGTCGGCGGGGTGCTGGCCTGGCTGGTCAACACCCTTGCCTCGGCCCTCTTCGGGCTGGTGGTGGGCGCCCTCATCGTCGCGGTCATGCACCTGATCCCGCGACGACGCGGAGCCACGGCGCACTGACGGTAGAATCGTCGACTCCGGCGTGGGTGACGACCCGCGAGACCCAGAGGGGCGCGCCGGGTCAGCACACCAAGCCAAGGAGATCTTCCATGTCCTTTGACCACAAGGTGGCCGACCTGAGCCTCGCCGCGGCCGGCCGGCACCAGCTGCGTCTCGCGCAGCACGAGATGCCCGGGCTCATGGCCCTGCGCGCGGAGTACGCCGAGGGCCAGCCGCTGAAGGGCGCCCGGATCGCCGGGTCGCTCCACATGACCGTCCAGACGGCGGTTCTCATCGAGACGCTGACCGCACTCGGAGCCGAGGTCCGCTGGGCGTCGTGCAACATCTTCTCCACGCAGGACGAGGCGGCCGCGGCCGTCGTCGTCGGCCCCGACGGGACGCCGGACGACCCCAAGGGTGTCCCGGTCTTCGCCTGGAAGGGCGAGACCCTGCCGGAGTACTGGTGGTGCACGGAGCAGATCCTCACCTGGCCCGGGGGTGCGGGTCCGAACATGATCCTCGACGACGGCGGCGACGCCACCATGCTCGTCCACAGGGGCGTCGAGTGGGAGGCGGCCGGCCAGGTTCCCGCGACGACCGAGGAGGACTCCGAGGAGTTCGGCGTCTTCAAGGAGCTGCTGCGCCAGAGCCTCGCCAGCGACCCGCAGAAGTGGACCCGCCTCGCCGCTGGGATCAAGGGCGTCACCGAGGAGACGACGACCGGCGTGCACCGGCTCTACCAGCTCGCCGAGGCGGGCGACCTGCTCTTTCCGGCGATCAACGTCAACGACTCGGTGACCAAGAGCAAGTTCGACAACAAGTACGGCATCCGACACAGCCTCATCGACGGCCTCAACCGGGCGACCGACGTGCTGGTCGGCGGCAAGGTCGCGGTCGTGTGTGGCTTCGGCGACGTCGGCAAGGGTGCGGCCCAGTCACTGGCCGGTCAGGGCGCTCGGATCGTCGTCACCGAGGTGGACCCGATCTGCGCGCTCCAGGCGGCCATGGAGGGCTACCAGGTCGCCCGGCTCGAGGACGTCGTCGAGATCGCCGACATCTTCATCACGACGACCGGCTGCTACGACGTCATCACCGCCGAGCACATGACCCAGATGAAGGACAAGGCGATCGTCGCCAACATCGGCCACTTCGACAACGAGATCGACATGGCCGGGCTCGCGCGCGTCCCCGGTGTGACGAAGACGGAGATCAAGCCGCAGGTCCACGAGTGGTCGTTCTCGAACGGCCAGAGCATCATCGTGCTCTCGGAGGGGCGACTGATGAATCTCGGCAACGCCACCGGTCACCCGAGCTTCGTCATGAGCAACAGCTTCTCCAACCAGACGATCGCCCAGATCGAGCTGTTCACCAAGAACACCGACTACGACAAGCAGGTCTACACCCTGCCCAAGGTGCTCGACGAGAAGGTCGCCCGGCTCCATCTCGACGCCCTCGGAGTGCGACTCACCGAGCTGACCAAGGGCCAGGCCGAGTACCTCGGCGTGGACGTGGCCGGCCCGTACAAGCCGCACCACTACCGTTACTAGGCCACCCGCGGCGCGGCCCAGCCACACGCGGACGTATGCCGCTGAGCTCGGCGAGCCCAGCGGCATACGTCATCGCATGGCTGGGTCACCGGCCCGCGTCGTGAGCGGCCCGCGAAACCTGACCGACGTACCCCCCGGGTCACCCGACCCGGGGCGCACGAAATGAAGGCAACACATGAGAAAGTTCCTGGGCGGTGCGTTCGCGCTCACCCTCACGCTGGCCCTCGGCGCCTGCTCCACGCTGGAGGACGCCTTCATGAGCCCCGCGCCGACAGCCGTCCCGCGGGCGGACACGACGCCCGTCGACGTGGCGACCACGACCCCCACCGCCACGGCCACGACGACCTCACGAGTGGTCGACCAGGCCACGCCCGAGGCGGTCATGGAGTCCTGGCTCAGCGCCCTGGTCGCCGGTGATGGTATGAAGGTCTGCGCACTGATGGCGGCGGACGGCCAGCCGGTCAACAGCATCAAGGGCGCCGCGCCCGAGTGTGGGGAGGAGCTGACGCCGCTGCTCAGCTCGCTGCAGGAGCTCAAGGGGATGTTCGACGGCCTGAGCATCGACGGGGCGACCGTCATCGATGACCTGGCCACCTTCGAGGCGGCCACGGTGAAGCCCGCCGTCGCAGCACAGGTGATCCACCGCTTCAAGGCGGTCAAGATCAAGGACAAATGGTTCGTGACCGAATGACCCGAGGATGGGTGCGCGCCTCTGCCGCACCCGAGGCTCAGCGCCGCTGTGTGATGATGTGGCCATGACGTGCGACCCCACCCGCGGGCCGCGAAGGGAGAAGACGTGAAGGGTCGGGTTCTGGTCGTCGACGATGACCTCGCCCTTGCCGAGATGCTGGGCATCGTGTTGCGCAACGAGGGTCTCGAGGTCACCCACGTGGCCGACGGAGGCGACGCCGTCCCGGCCTTCCGGGACGCACGTCCCGACCTCGTCCTGCTCGACGTCATGCTGCCCGGTCTGGATGGCATGGAGGTGTGCCGTCGGATCCGCGCGGAGAGCGGCGTGCCGATCGTCATGCTGACGGCGAGGACCGACACGGTGGACGTCGTGGTCGGGCTGGAGTCCGGGGCTGACGACTACGTCGTCAAGCCCTTCAAGCCGCAGGAGCTCATCGCACGGGTCCGGGCCCGACTTCGCCGAGGCGACGAGCCCGCGCCGGAGAAGCTGACGATCGGTGACCTCGAGATCGACGTCGCCGGGCACTCGGTCAAGCGGGACGGGAGGGCGCTGTCCTTGACGCCCCTCGAGTTCGACCTGCTCGTCGCGCTCGCGCGCAAGCCGTGGCAGGTCTTCACCCGCGAGGTGCTGCTCGAGCAGGTGTGGGGGTATCGCCACGC
>DASUQN010000136.1:0-6441 GCA_036280515.1 Intrasporangium sp.
GTGGTCAGGGTCGTCCTCCATGGCGAGGGTGGCAACACCCTCGCACACTGGAGGCATGACTTATCCGTACCAGCCCGATCCGTCCCGGGATGCGGTTGCCGTCAACAACGACGAGCGCACCTGGGCGGTTCTCGGCCACATCTCGACCATCGTCGCCGCCGTCCTGTCCGTTGGCTGGCTGTCCTTCCTCGGCCCGCTGCTCGTCTGGGCCCTCTACAAGGACAAGAGCGCCTTTGTCCGGCAGTCCGCCGCCGGCGCCTTCAACTTCAACCTGCTGGTCTGGGCGATGACCATCGTCGGCTGGATCTTCTTCATCACCCTGATCGGCATCCCGATCGCCATCATCCTCTGGATCATCGCCTTCGCTGCGAGCGTCTACTGCCACGTGAGGGGTGCGGTCCTGGCGAGCCGAGGTGAGCTGTACCGCTACCCGTGGGGCATCCCGGTCCTGCGCTGAACACCACGCCTGCTCCTCCCACGCGGGTCGTGGAACGATGGGGTGGTCGCCCACGAGGCGGCCACCCCATCGCCGTGCCACGGCGCCGACGCACACCAGAGCAGGAGTCTCGATGGACGCAGTGACCCACGTGCCAGCACCGGCCAACGAACCGGTACTCGACTACGCACCCGGTTCGCCGGAGCGCGCCGCCCTCGAGGTCGCACTGGTCGAGCTCGGGTCGACCCAGGTAGACCTGCCCCACGTCATCGGCGGCGAGCGGGTCACCGGCGCCGGTGAGGAGATCGCCGTCCGGCAGCCGCACGCCCATGCCAAGGTGCTCGGCACGCTGCGGGGCGCGACGACCGATGACGCGTCCAAGGCCGTCGCGGCGGCCAAGGCGGCAGCGCCGGGCTGGCGGGAGCTGTCCTTTGATGACCGCGCGGCCATCCTGCTCAAGGCGGCGGAGCTCCTGTCCGGACCGTGGCGGGCCCGGCTCAACGCCGCGACGATGCTGGGCCAGAGCAAGACTGCCTACCAGGCCGAGATCGACGCAGCCTGCGAGCTGATCGACTTCTGGCGGATCAACGTCCACGTCGCGCGGCAGATCCTCGAGCAGCAGCCACCGCTGAACAGCAAGGGCGTCTGGAACCGTTCCGACTACCGGTCGCTCGAAGGGTTCGTCTACGCGATCACGCCGTTCAACTTCACCGCCATCGCCGGCAACCTCCCCACGGCGCCGGCCCTGATGGGCAACACCGTCGTGTGGAAGCCCTCGGTGACCCAGCAGCGCGCCGCGAGCCTGATCATGGAGCTGCTCGAGGAGGCCGGCATGCCACCCGGGGTCATCAACATGGTGACCGGGCACGGAGCGGAGGTCTCCAAGGTCGTCCTCACCGACGAGGACCTCGCCGGTATCCACTTCACTGGCTCGACGCCGACGTTCGAGCACCTCTGGAAGGAGATCGCGGCCAACCTGGACCGCTACCGAACCTATCCGCGACTCGTCGGGGAGACGGGCGGCAAGGACTTCATCGTCGCCCACCCCTCCGCCGACCCTGCGGTTCTGCGGACCGCGATGATCCGCGGGGCGTTCGAGTACCAAGGGCAGAAGTGCTCGGCGGCCTCGCGCGCGTACGTGCCGGCGACGGTGTGGAAGCAGGTTCGCGACGAGGCGGTCGACCTGACCAATGGCCTCCGGCAGGGCGACGTCACCGACCTGTCGAATTTCATGGGTGCGGTCATCGACGAGCGGGCGTTCGCCAAGCACCAGGAGGCGATCGACCGGGCCCGTGCAACCAGCGGCATCGAGGTCATCGCCGGTGGCACGTATGACGACTCGGTCGGGTACTTCATCCGCCCGACGATCCTCGAGACCAGCAACGCCACGGACGAGTCGTTCCGCACCGAGTACTTCGGCCCGATCCTGTCGGTCCACGTCTACGAGGACGGCGACTACGACGGGGTGCTGGACCAGATGGAGCGGTTCTCCCCCTATGGACTGACCGGGTCGATCATCGCCCAGGACCGTCGCGCGATCGCCGAGGCGACCGAGCGGCTGCGCTTCGCCGCCGGCAACTTCTACATCAACGACAAACCGACCGGTGCCGTCGTGGGGCAGCAGCCCTTCGGCGGCGGGCGTGCCTCGGGGACGAACGACAAGGCCGGCGCGGCACAGAACCTGCTCCGCTGGACCAGCGTCCGCTCGATCAAGGAGACGTTCGTGCCGCCGACGAGCCACACCTACCCGCACATGCTCTGACGGGGTGACGCGACTCCAGATGGTCAGCCGCGCTCGGCGAGCCAGCGGCGGCCGGACTCGTGCTCGCTGCGAAGAGCCTTGATGAAGGCAGGAGCGGCGGCCTTCTCGATCCGTCCGCCGATGAGCGGGATGTGCGCCTTGAGATCGCCGTCGATGTTGAGGTTGGTGCCTTCCAGCACCGGCTCGAGGTGGACCGTGCCTCGCATGGCCACGGGGGCGCCGGCGGCCTCGACGGTAAGGGTGCCCTCCCGCGAGCCGTCGGCTCGCGGGCCATCCCACTGGTAGGTCTCGGTGATGGAGAGCCGTCCTCCGACGATGGACCTGACGAAGTCCGGCAGGCCGTCGGTGGACAGATCGCGCCTGGTCACGACGAGCGCGCCCGCACCGTTCTGCCGCACGGCCACATCGTGCGCAAGTGCCCCCGAGTCCGCACACTTGAGCTCCTGGAACGCAGGGTCGGTCTTCATCGCGTACACGACCTCCACCGCGGCGGGGTAGGTGATCGTCTCGGTGATCCGCATGAGCCAACGCTAGAGCAACCGCGAGGCGGCGAGGCGGCGGCCGGTCAGGACCCGAGGCGGGCCCGCTCGCTCAACGCGGCAAGCGCGGGACCGGAGCGACCGAGCTCGCGGGCGACGCGGGCGAGCTCCTTCCCCTCTGCGGCACTGACCCGGTTGAGCAGTTCCTGCAGTCGCTCCCGTTGTCGCAGTCGGTCCACCGGATCGACGCGGCTGGGGCCTCGCGCCTCGACGACGAGGCTGCCCTCGATCACCAGGTCACTCCGGGCGGCCTCGTCGGACAGCGTCCGGATCCGGGCCGAGCCGGCGAGCACCGTTGCGGTGAACGACTGCAGGGCCGCTCCGACAGCGTCGAGCTGACGGGCGGTGCTGCTCAGCAGCTCGCGCTCCCGGACCGAGAGGTCTGCCGCCCCACCGCGCCCGGCGCGCGCGGCAGCCTCCGTGAGGTCGACGACCAGGTCAGTGAGGGTGATGGCCTGCTGGCGAAGGGCGCCGCCGAGCGCCGACGTCGAGCCCGGGTCTCCCAGCCCCGTCATGGTCGCTCCCCGCGAGGGCGGCCCGAGGCGCCCGGAGCCATCGGGCGAGCCAGGGAGTCGGTCGCACTGCGGTGGGGCCTGGGGTCGCCGCCGGGCTGGGGCCTGCTCACGACGAGCAGCCGCTCCTCCATGGCATCGGACAATGCGCGGAGCGTGTCCGCGGCCTGCTCCACCCAGGTGTCCAGCTCGCGCTGCGTGCCGATGTCGCCGAGGTCCGGCAGATGGGTCAACAGGCCGTCGGCGAGGTCTCGGGTGAGGCGCCGGGCGCGCGTCAGCGCGCGCAGGGTCGCCAGGTCGACCGGTCCACCCGTGGTGGCGGCATCGGTCCCGTCCCCCGTCATGGACCCACCCTATTGACTGGGCACGGCATGCCGTGGCGGTTCTCCACCGGTCCGGCCAGGCCTGTGCGGGCTGCTTGGCGAACGGGGATAGGCTCACATCGTGAGATGCGAGCCACGACGGTGTGGCCCGCACGAGCCCATGATGAGGAACAAGAGCATCGCATGTCTGCGCCACTCGAACAGTCCCGGATCGACGTCCTCCAGGCCGCGGCAGCGGCGTTGAGCGCGACCACCACGAAGGGGAGGGCCAAGGCCAGGACGGCGCCACGGCCGGCCCCGGACTCCTTCCTCAAGGCGTACTACCACCTGGTCGCGACCGAGGAGCTGATTGCCCGAGATCCTGAGGATCTTGCGGCAACCGCCTTGCGGCACAAGGAGTTCGCCCAGTCACGCCCCGTTGGCACCTCCAACATCCGAGCGGTCAACATGGATGTCGACGCCAGCGGCAAGGAGACGACGTCGACCAGCGTCGACATCGTCGTCGACGACATGCCCTTCCTCGTCGACTCGGTGGTCTCTGCGCTCGGCGGCTTCGACCGAGGTGTTCGCAGCATCGTCCATCCCCAGATGAACGTCACCCGGACCGTGACGGGCGAGCTGGTCGAGGTGCTGACCGATCCCTCCACACCGGTGCCTGACGACGTCGCGTTGATCCGAGAGTCCTGGATGCACCTCGAGATCGACCGGTTGCCCGACGCCGCGATCCCGCAGGTGGAGGCGCGCTTGCGTCACGTGCTCGACAACGTTCGTGACGCGGTGGAGGACTGGCCCAAGATGCGCGCCCACGCCCTCACCATCGCGAGCGACCTCAAGTCCGCGACACCGCCGGGAACCAGCCCGCACGAGGCGCGTGAGGCCAGTCGTTTCCTCGAGTGGCTCTCGCACAACAACTTCACGTTCCTCGGATACCGCGAGTACTCCCTCACCCACGAGGACGGCCGGGACATCTCCCGGCAGGTGCCGGGCACAGGGCTGGGACTGCTTCGCTACGACCGGCCGCAGGCGGGCACCGGGGTGGTGCTCACGCCGGCCGCAAGTCGGGCCGCTCGCGACTCGACCCTCCTGATCATCACCAAGGCCAACTCGCGGTCCACCGTGCACCGGGACGTCTACCTGGACTACATCTCCATCAAGAAGTTCGACGCGCGGGGCGAGTGTGTGGGGGAGCAGCGGTTCCTCGGGCTCTACGCTTCCGGGGCCTACAACGACTCGATCCACGACATCCCGTTGCTCGACGTCCGGGCCCAGGACGTGTTGCGGCTGACCGGGCTCACCGCGGAGAGCCATTCGGGCAAGGACATCCTCCAGATCCTGGAGACCTACCCGCGTGACGAGCTCTTCCAGACGAGCGCTGCGCACCTGGCTGAGGTGGCCACGAGGGTGCTCCACATCCAGGAGCGTCGCAAGACCAAGCTCTTCCTGCGACCGGATGAGTTCGGGCGGTTCATGTCCTGTCTCGTCTACCTGCCGAGGGACCGGTACAACACGGCGGTCCGACTGAAGATCCAGGCCCTTCTGCTCGAGGCGTTCGGCGGGGAGTCCATCGACTACACCACCCGCGTCAGCGAGTCGACCCTGGCCCGCCTCCACTTCGTCGTCCGAGTGCCGTTGGGGGTCGACATCCCCGACGTCGACGCGGCAGCCCTCGAGCAACGCATCGTCGACGCCACGCGGACGTGGGACGAGGACCTGGTCGAGGAGCTCGGCCGCCGGCGTGGCGCCGAGGGGGCGGCACGAGCGATGGCCGCCTATGCGAAGGCGCTCCCCGAGGCCTACAAGGAGGACTTCGGTGTCGATATCGCTGCCGCGGACCTGGACCGGATCGAGGCCCTGGACGACGCACCGTCGGCCACGGCGCTCCACCTCTACCAGGACCCCGCGTCAAAGGACCCCTCTGAACGCCGCTTCAAGCTCTATCGACGAGGGGACCTGTCCCTGACCCAGGTGCTGCCGCTGTTCACCCACCTGGGCGTCGAGGTGACCGACGAGCGGCCGTACCAGTTCGCGGGACCCGACGGAGGCGAGCTGCACATCTTCGACTTCGGCCTGCGGGTCGATGCCAAGCACTGGGCCCGCGGGACGGCCGCCGACGATGTGCGGAGCCGTTTCGAGGAGGCCTTCCGGGCCGTCTGGCAAGGAGAGATCGAGTCCGACGGCTTCAACGCCCTGGTCCTCATTGCCGGGCTGACGTCGCGTCAGGTCGTCATCCTGCGCACCGTCGCGAAGTACCTGCGGCAGTCCGCATCGACGTTCTCGCAGGACTACGTCCAGTCGGCGCTCGTGGCCCACGATGGGATCGCTCGCAGCCTGGTCGAGCTCTTCGAGGCCCGCTTCGACCCCGACCTGTTCCCTGCCACGGCGGCTGGCAAGGACAAACGGGCGGCCCGGTCCAAGCGGCTCGTCGCACGGATCCACGAGGCGCTGGACGACGTGGCGAGCCTCGACCAGGACCGGATCATCCGTGCCTTCCTGGGCGTCATCCGCGCCAGCCTGCGGACCAACTTCTACCAGGTGACCGAGGACGGCAGGCCGAAGTCCTACGTGTCGCTCAAGCTCGACCCCAAGAAGGTCCCGGACCTGCCCGCCCCACGGCCCATGTTCGAGATCTGGGTCTACAGCCCGCGGGTCGAGGGGGTGCACCTGCGGTTCGGCAAGGTGGCTCGTGGCGGACTGCGCTGGTCAGATCGACGCGAGGACTTCCGGACCGAGATCCTCGGCCTCGTCAAGGCGCAGATGGTCAAGAACGCCGTCATCGTGCCGGTCGGCGCCAAGGGCGGATTCGTTCCGAAGCAGCTGCCGCCCGCGAGCGACCGCGCCGCATGGCTCGCCGAGGGCACGGAGAGTTACC
>DASUQN010000137.1:0-2199 GCA_036280515.1 Intrasporangium sp.
AGACTGCGGAGCCGCCCGCCCACGCCGGCCGCGGCCTGCGTTGGCTCATCGGACCGGCTGTGGCGCTGCTGCTCGTGCTCGCGATCCGCACGTTGCTCGTCGCTCCGTTCAGCATCCCGAGCGGGTCCATGGAGGACACCCTCGACGTCGGTGACCGTCTCCTCGTGACCCGCACCACCGATCCCGAGGGGCTGGAGCGCGGCGACCTCGTCGTGTTCGACGCGTCCCGGGCCTTCCACCTCGAGATCCCCGACCGGGGTCTGCTGCAGTCCGTGGTCGACGCCCTCGAGGGGCTCGTCGGGCAGGGCGCCCCGACGGACTACGTCAAGCGGGTCATCGGCCTGCCCGGCGACCGGGTCCGTTGCTGTGCTCCTGACGGGCGGATCGAGGTCAACGGTGAGCCGGTGGAGGAGCCGTACGTCAAGGCCGGCCAGGCGCCGAGCACGGTGACCTTCGACGTGCTCGTCCCGCCGAACCGGTTCTGGGTCATGGGCGACAACCGGGGTGGCTCCTCGGACTCGAGGGCGCACCTCGGCGAGCCGGGTGGCGGCATGGTTCCCGGGGACGACATCATCGGAAAGGTGTGGGTGCGATACTGGCCGCTCGATCGGCTTGGCTCGATCCAGTCCACGCTCGAGAAGAACGGTGAGTGATGTCGCAAGTCCCAGGCCGTCCCGACTCATCGGGTCCGACCCCCGATCGCGTCGGTGACCCGGGCGAGCTCCCGAATGACGACCTGGACGACGACCTGGAGGACGACGAGGAGGACGACGAGGAGCGACGCGGCTTCGGTGCCGGTCTGGTCAGCGCCCTGAAGGAGCTGGTCATCGTCGTCGTGCTGGCGATGGCGCTCTCGTTCATCGTCAAGACGTGGCTCTTCCAGGCGTTCTACATCCCGTCCGGGTCGATGGAGAACACCCTCGTCAAGGACGACCGCGTCATCGTCAGCAAGCTGACTCCCGGCCCCTTCGACCTGCGTCGTGGGGACGTCGTCGTGTTCGAGGACCCGGCCGATCCGTTCCCCTGGCTGAGCGGGGCGGCCACGAACGGGACGTCCGACGTCGGGGGGCCGCTGCATGACCTCCTCGTCTTCGTCGGGCTGCTTCCCGAGGACGCCGAGAACCATCTCATCAAGCGCGTCATCGGGCTTCCCGGTGACCATGTCGTCTCCGATGGCGGCACCGGGCCGATCACGGTCAACGGGGCGCCGGTGGAGGAGACGTACCTCAAGCCGGGGGACGCGCCGAGCGAGGGCAAGCCCTTCGACATCGTCGTCCCGCCGGACCACGTGTGGGTCATGGGTGACCACCGTTCCGACTCGTCCGACTCGAGGTATCACGACACGCCGGCCAACGACGGGTCTGACGGCTCGGTACCCGTCGGCAAGATCGTCGGGCGGGCGCTCTTCATCATCTGGCCCATCGACCACGTGACGTGGCTCGGCGTGCCGGAGCGGACCTTCGAGGACGTGCCGGCGCCGTCCCGCGACACTCCTGAGCCGGGGTCGACGCCAACCGAGGGCGCGCTCGCTCCAGCTCCGAGCTCGGCTGGATCGAGTGCACCGGCCGGCGCCGCGCTGCGCCTGGCCGCCTCCTCCTGAAGGGGCGTCATGGCTGGTCCGAGTCCGTCCAAGAAGCCGTCCCTCAGGGTCGAACGGCAGCTCCAGCGTGCCGGTCACCGGCTGCTCGCCGGCATGGACGAGGTCGGCCGGGGCGCCCTCGCCGGACCGGTGAGCGTCGGTGTCGTCGTCATCGACGAGACCGTGCGATCCGCCCCGACCGGGGTCAAGGACTCCAAGCTGCTCACCGAGCGCGCCCGCAAGGGACTCGTGCCGCGCATCCAGCGCTGGTCGGTCACCCATGCAGTGGGGCACGCGGCTCCTGAGGAGATCGACTCGATCGGGATCATGGCCGCCCTTCGCCTGGCCGGCCTGCGGGCCCTCGCCGTGATCGACGTCGTCCCCGACCTCGTCATCCTCGACGGCAACCATGACTGGCTGACCGCTCCTTACGACGTGGGGCTGCTCGCCTTCGCCGATGGTGCGACACCGGCCACGCCGCCCGTGACGACGATGATCAAGGCCGACCTCAAGTGCTCGTCCGTTGCCGCCGCCAGCGTGCTCGCGAAGGTCGAGCGTGACGAGCTGATGATCCGGCTGGGAGCCGAGCACCCGGCATACGGCTGGAGTTTCAACAAGGG
>DASUQN010000138.1:0-7050 GCA_036280515.1 Intrasporangium sp.
GCACGACGGGTCCCTCACCCCGTCGGGTGGTGCGCACGACCCAGTCATGGTGGGACTCGTTCCCTGCCTACTCCCAGCTGACCGGTGTGGCCGCGGGCACCCGGGTCTGGGCACCAGGGCCGCTCCGGTCGACGATGAACCTGTTTGCCGCCGTGCACGCTGCCTGGGCCGGTGCCGAGGTTGTCGACGACCCGGCCACGGCAGACCACGCGTGCCTCACGCCGGCCGAGCTGGAGCGTAGGGGCGAGGAGCTCCCGCGGGGGGCAAGGGTTGTCGTGGCGGGTGCCCACCTGCCGGACCGGCTCGCGGACACCGCTAGACAGCGCGGGCTGCGGATCACGCACTACTACGGGGCGGCCGAGCTGAGCTTCGTCGCGGCAGCGTCGAGCGAGGGTGACGGCTCCCTCCGGGCGTTCCGGGCCGTCGAGATCGAGATCCGTGACGAGCCCGCACCGGGCACCATCTGGGCCCGCTCGCCCTGGGTGTGCGACGGCTATGTCGGTGCGCCTGGGTCCCTGCAGCGCACTGCCGAGGGCTGGGCGACGGTGGGGGACGTCGGGTCGTTCGAGTCCGGCGTTCTCGTCGTGCGCGGTCGACCCGACGCCATCGTCACAGCTGGCGCCACCGTGCTCATCGCCGATGTGGAGGCCGTGCTCGCGCCTGCCGCGCGGGGCGGCGTTGCCGTCCACTCCGTGCCGCACCCGACCTTGGGAGCGCTCGTCGCCGCCACGCTGACCCTCGACGCGGACCGCGAGCCCCTCGAGCGGCTCGCCCGGGACCGCCTGCCCGTGACGCACCGGCCTCGGGTGTGGCGCGTGGTGCCTCAGCTCCCACTCACCGATGGCGGCAAGGTCGACCGTGCCGCGCTGGCCCGGTGAGCGGATGGCCGACGCCCTGATCGTCGCGGCACGCCGCACCCCGATCGGCACCGCGGGACGCCGTCTCGCCGGCGTCACGGCCGCGGAGCTCGCGGCGACGGTGGTATGTGCCGTTGCCGACGACGTCGGGCAGGTGCCGGCTGAGGTCATCCTCGGCAACTGCATGGGTCCGGGGGGCGATGTCGCTCGGGTGGCCGCACTGACCGCCGGACTGCCCGTCGACGTGCCCGCCCTCACGGTGGACCGGCAGTGCGCGAGCGGCCTGGCCGCGATCGAGCTCGGTGCTCGGCTCGTCTCCGCCGGATCAGGTCCGGTGCTCGCCGGGGGAGTCGAGAGCGCCTCGACCGCACCCTGGCGATTCTGGCCCCCGCAGGGCGACGGCCCGCCCGTTCGCTACGAGCGGGCCCCTCTCGCGCCCGGCGCCGCGGACGTGGACATGGGCCTCGCCGCCGACCTCCTCGCGGAGGAGTGCGGCGTCACGCGCCAACGACAGGACGCGTATGCCGCTGAGTCCCACGCGCGAGCCGTGCTGGCTGCCGCACGGGGTGAGTTCGCCGACGAGATCGTCCCCGTGGACGGCATGGCCGCCGACGAGCGGCCGCGGGCCGGCCTCACCGTCGAACGCCTGGCGCACTTCCCGGCCGCCTTCCGAGAGGGCGGGTCGGTGACCGTCGGGAACTCCTGCGGGATCAACGACGGCGCAGCAGCAGTTGGCATCGTCCCCGCTTCCTCCCGCGCCGCGTCCGGCCGCCCCGGGCTCCGCGTGCTCGGAGCCGCCTCGGTGGGAGTGGCCCCGGGACGACCGGGCATCGGCTTGGTCCCGGCCGTACGCAACGCGCTGGCCGAGGCGGGGCTGGGTGTCGAGGACCTCGATGTCATCGAGCTCAACGAGGCCTTCGCCGGCCAGGTCCTCGCCTGCTACGACGCCCTGGGCATCGACCCGAGCCGGTCCTGCAGTGCTGGTGGTGCACTGGCCCTGGGCCACCCCTGGGGCGCCAGTGGAGCCGTGCTCGTGGTGCGGCTCTTCACCCAGCTCGTGCGTCAGGGTCGGGGTCGCTATGGTCTCGCCGCGATCGCTGCCGGCGGTGGGCAGGGGACCGCGCTGGTGGTGGAAGCGTGCCGCTGATCGAGTTCGACGCGGTGGGGCACACCTACACCACCTCCGGCGTCGAGCGGACCGTGCTGCGAGAGGTCACCCTGCGGCTCGTCGAGCGCCGGATCGGCGTCATCGGAGCCAACGGGTCGGGCAAGTCGACCTTCGCGCGGATGCTCAACGCTCTCGTCGTGCCGACCGCCGGGGTGGTCCGGATCGACGGCCTCGACACGGCTCGCGAGGCCCGCTCGATCCGGCGCCGCGTCGGCTTCTGCTTCACCGACCCCGACGCCCAGATCGTCATGCCGACGGTCGCCGAGGACGTCGCCTTCGGGCTGCGGCGGCACGGCCTGTCCAAGCCCGAGGTCGCAGCCCGCGTCGACTCCGCACTCACGGACTACGGTCTCGACGGGCACCGCGACCATCCGGCTCACCTGCTGTCCGGAGGCCAGAAGCAGCTGCTCGCCCTGGCGTCGGTCCTGGTCACGCGGCCGGACCTCGTCGTCATGGACGAGCCGACGACACTGCTCGACCTCGTCAACACGCGCCGGGTCCGGGACGTGGTCCGGCAGCTCGACCAGCAGGTCGTCGTCGTCACCCACGACCTCGACCTCCTCGACGACTTCGACCGGGTCCTCGTCTTCCACGATGCCCGGTTGGCCTTCGACGGCACACCGGAGAGGGCCGTCGACGCGTACCTGCGGCTCGTGTCATGAGCGCGCTCGCCGTCTATGTGCCACGCGACTCGCTCGTGCACCGCCTGCCTGCGGGGACCAAGCTGCTCCTCCTCGTCCTCGCCGCCATCGGTGTCCTGGCCCTCCGGCAGCCCTGGCAGGTGGCAGTGGTCCTCGCAGTCACCGCACTGCTCTACGCGATGGCGCGGATCCCGTGGCGCACGGCGCTAGAGCAGGTGCGTCCCCTCCTGTGGTTCCTCCTCGCGCTCGGGCTCTTCCAGGTCGTCGTGGCCGGCTGGGAGCGAGCCGCGGTCGTCGTCGGCGGAATGCTCACGCTCGTCCTTCTGGCCACCCTCGTCAGCCTCACCACGCGCACGACCGCCATGGTCGACGTCGTCGTGCGATGGCTCGGGCCGCTGCGACGCGTCGGCGTCGATCCCGAGCGGGTGGGCCTGCTCGTCGCACTCGGCATCCGGTCGGTTGCCGTCATCATCGAGCTGGCCCGCGAGGTGCGGCAGGCGCAGCTGGCGCGGGGCGCCTCGGCGAGCCCGCTCGCCTTCATCGTGCCGCTCGTCGTCCGGTCACTACGGCACGCCGATCGGCTGGCGGAGGCGCTCGTCGCCCGCGGCGTGGAGGACTGACGCGCGCCGCCCCCGTCAGCGCGAAGCCGTCTCGCGCTCCGGCTGCGTCGTGGAGCGGTGGTGTGGCAGCAGACCGGGGTAGCCGCGGTGCACGGCACCCGCGACGAGAGTGGCGATGACGGCCTTGGCGAGGTCGCCGACGAGGAAGAGGGAGCTGCCGGCCATGGCGGCAGGAAGGCTGATGCCGGCGCGCCATGCCGTGGCGGGGACGCCGATGGCGTAGAGGACGATGATCCCGCCTAGGACGATGGCGACGAGCCCGTAGCCGGTGCTGTACGGGGCGCCGCGACGGAAGATGAGCGCCCCGATGACGAAGGCCGCGATGGGGAAGCCGACGAGGTAGCCCACGCTCGGGCCGGCGAAGACTCCGAGCCCGCCTCGTCCACCGGACAGGAGGGGAAGGCCCAGCGCAACGAGGAAGAGGAAGAGGAGCACGGCGGCCGCGCCCCGACGCGCGCCGAGCACTGCTCCGACGATCATGACGCCGAGCGACTGGAGCGTGATCGGCACGGGGAAGCCGAACGGCGAGACTGCCGGCACGAGGCCCAACCCGGCGATGAGGCCCGCGAAGGTCGCGGTGAGGGCGAGGTCGCGGGTGCGGCCATGGGTCGAGCTCATGGGGTCTCCTCGGCGAGAGTCGGGTCATCGCGGGTCAGGCGTGGCCAACCGTACGACGCCACCCCGCAGCATGGCGAACGTGACCGCTGGGTGGGAGACCGAGCGGCCGGACGGTCACGCCGTCGGCGGGCGTTTCGTGACCACGTAGAGATCGTCCGTGCGCCAGTCGGCCACGGCCCTGGGCGTCTCGGTCGACAGGGCGTTGCGCGTCGAGACCCGGCTGAGGAGCCGGTCGAGGGTGGAACGCGCAATACGGCCTCCTCTCACCACGGGGGCCGTCTCGACGACGTCGACCTCCAGCTCGGGCTGCTCCAGCGACCGCGGGTCGAACTCGAGAGTGCTGGTGATGATCTTCAGCTGGTCGGTCATGAGCACCGTTCCCGCCCGCCAGAGCGCGTCGGAGAGCTGGCCGGTGAGCGCGACGTCGATGCCGGCGCCGGCGTCGAGCAGGCTCGAGCCGGAGGGGAAGGCATCCGTGAAGATGCCATAGGTCTCGGTCAGGTCCAGCAGCGCACACCAGAGCGGCCGAGCCGTCGTGTTGGTCAGCGTCACGGTGAAGGTGGGGGCATGGTCCCCGACGTAGGAGATCTCGAGCCGGCCGTCCGGCCCGACCTCGCCGGCCGTCGACGTGACGTCGATGCGGATCGAGCCGGGAGGCAGCTGGGTCGCGGGGTTGCTCAACGACGAGAGCCGCAGCCAGCGCGCGACACGCTCCAGGGCGAGGATCGTGCGCTCTTCGCGGTGGTGTCCGGCCACCACCGGGACGAGCGGACGCGTGACTCCCGGTCGGGTGATCTCGAAGCCGTCAGGTCGTGCTCGGATGATGAGGTCGGCGGCAGCTGGGTCCGCGGTCAGTTGGATCAGGGTCGTGTCGGCTGATGCGGCCGCCTGTCGCAGCGCGGTGGTCGAGTCGTGCTCCCCGACGATGGCGACGTCGAGCGGCTTGAGCGGGATCGTCTTGACGACGGCGCGGTAGACGAACCCGGCGTCGAGCTCAGGCGTGATGGTGACGATCGACCGGTCGGGCAGGACCACGGTGACGTTGGCCTCCGCAAGTGGTGCGCCGTCCGTGTCCTCGCCCAGCGCATAGACCGCGAGCTCGGTCGTGTCGTCCCCGATCGGCTCGGGGATGCCGTGGACCGCCCCCGCGTCGATGCTCCAGCCGTCGGGCAACCGGCTCAGCGTCAGCTGCATCGCACGGGCTGGCAGGACCCCGCCGAGGAAGGCCAGGTCGAGGTCGGACGCGTCCGCGGTCTCGAGCTGTGGGTGCTGGTCCTCGACCCGCGCCAGCACGCCCGCCGTGACGAAGCGGTGGATGTCCCGGTAGCTGGGCTGCCCACGCCCCTCCCTGAGGGCTCGCTCGAGCGCCGCTGAGAGGGCCCCTCGCCCGCGGCCACCGATGGTCAGCTCCTTTGCGGTCTCCGAGGAGCGGCACGCCGCGATGAGGACGTGGGTCATCGTCGCGGGTGGGCTCCACGCCGACTCCGTACGTCGATCGTCCGGCCCGTGGGGAGGCTCGCGCGTCATCGACGTCTCGGGGAGAAAGGTGCTGGCGGGGCGCGGCCTGCGGTCCTCTGGAGCGAGGCGCAGCCGCACCCAACCGGGCGCGTCCCGAGTGCCGTCGCCGGAGTGGCAGCAGTCCAGCACGACGAGCAGGTGCCCGACCGAGCCACTCACGGCGGCGAGCAGTCCACTCAGCTCCTTGTCGGCCAGGTCCCAGCCGCCGGTCGAGCGGCTGTCGACGAGGACGACGGTCTCGTTGCGTCGGTCCGGCTCGTGGGGCCACAGCTCCGGAGGGGCGACCTGTTGCGAGCCATGGCCGCTGAAGTAGAACAGCGCCGTCGAGTCGGGCCCCCTTCCGCGCAGGTGCGATCGGATCGCCTCGGTCACGGCCTGCCGGGTCGCCTGCTCGTTCGTCAGCACGAGCAGTCTCAGGTCGTCCTCGGGCACCCGCGCGGCAAGGGTCTCTGCCATGGCCTCCACGTCGTTGACGCACCCCATCAGTGGCGGCACCGGAGGCGGATAGGCATCGATGCCGACGAGCACGGCGCGAAGCTCGGGCACCGGATCAGCCCTCGTCCCCGAGCAGGACGGTCTGCCAGAGACCCGGGTGGGGCTGCGCCCGGGCCACGCGTTCGGGGTTGCTGCTCAGCATCGCCTTGAGCCGTCCGGGCCGCTCGGCATCACTGACGTTGAGGTTCATTCCGATGACGGTGCCGCGTGCTGGCGGAATGGTCAGGCCCAAGGTGCTCCACGGGACCCGGGCCTCGAGCTCGTACCCGTCTCCCGTCGGGCGTCGGGCAACCTCGACCGAGGGAGCGATGTCGCCGGCCACGAACTGTCCCTTGCTCGCCGGGTTGATGGAGGCGACCCCGCCTCGGTCGCCGTCCTCCACGACGCCGATCATCACGTGGAGGTCCTGACCCGCACGGAGCGGGTCCTGGGGGTCGAGGGCGCGGGGGTCCGGCCCGAACTCGAACGAGATGCCGTCGCCGGTCCAGAAGGTCCCCGGGCTCGAGGTCCTGACCGGGGTGAGCGCGGGGTCGGTGACGGCAGCGTGGACGAAGAGCGCATCCTTGTCCCAGAGCAGCCGGAGCGAGCCCGACAGGCCGTCTCGGACACCACCCCGCTGGTCGACGACCGCGGTCACGGGGTGACTGGTCACGGACCGCCAGTCGTCGAACTCTCCGTCGACGACCGGCGCCACCGGCGCACAGCCGACCACGAAGGTGGTCTCGGGAGGAGACGACTGCGACGGCGAGCCACAGGCCATCGCGACGATCGGTTCGGCCCGCTGCAGGAGGCTCGGCAGGAAGCGCCAGGCGAGGAGCACCACCGCGACGAGCGCGGCCCATGCAGCAAGCTTGAGGACGCGCGTTGGCCGCCTTCGGCGGCTGCTGCCGGATGCGCGGCCACCGTCCTGCTCACGGCTGTCCAGGTCTCGCTGCTGTCGCTCTCGGCGAGCCCGCTCGCGCCCCTCCCACTCCCGGCGCTCACGATCGCGCAGCTCCCGCTGGCGCCGCGCCTGTTCCTGCCGTTCTCGTTCCTCTCGTTCCCGCTCGTCACGTTGCCGCTGCTCCTGCACGTGCGGGTCCGCCTCGACGTCCGGCTCGACGTCCGGCTCGACGTCCGGCGCGGCCCCTGCC
>DASUQN010000139.1:0-2750 GCA_036280515.1 Intrasporangium sp.
CGAGCGCCCGGGCGCGCAGCCGCACGGAGCCGGTCCGCGTCGTCGACGGTTCGGAGGACATGGACGCGCTCGCTGTCGGCGCCGGGAATCGCCGGGCGGGCGGCTCGACCGCCAGTGGCGATGACGACGTGCGAGGCCGCCAGCGTCCTGCCGTCCTCGGTCTCGACCACGCCCTCACCCGGGCGCAGCGCCGCAACGCGGGTGCGGCTGAGCAGGCGCACGTCGTGGTCGTCGTACCACTCGGGCTGCTCGAGCGCGATGTCCGTGAGGGCGCGCGTGCCGGCGAGGTACTCCTTGCTCAGGGGCGGCCGGTCGAGCGGGTGCTGTGCGTCGTCCACGAGGGTGATCTCGCCCGAGAAGCCGCCGGACCGCAGGGCTGCCGCGGTGCTGACGCCGCCGATCCCGCCACCGACGATGACCACCTGCTGCGGAACGCCCATGCCCAGTGAGGCTACCCACCGCCGCTGTGCCGCACGGAGGTGCCCACTCGCCGAGCCTCAAGAGCAGCCGTATGCCGCTGAGCCGGCTTCCCGGCCACCCTCCACGGGCATGTGGCCGGGAAGCGGGCTCAGCGGCATACGGCCTGAGGTGATGTCACTGGCGGCGACGCTTGCGGTCGCTGTCGTGCAGCTCCGGGTGAACGTCCACGGGCAGCTCCTCGAGCGTGCCCTCGCCCGGAGTCGCCACACCCCAGCCCTCGGTCGTCACGGTGTCGACGGGCGGGTTGCCCACGAGGTGGGAGCGCTCGGCCCCCTCCGGGTGGTCGACCCGGGCCTGAGCCGTGTCCTCCACGTGGCGGTTGAGCGTCTCGGGGGCCATTCCCTGATCCGTCGTGCCGCGCCGGGGGTTCAGCATGATCAGGCCCACGACGAGCAGGACAACCATCCCCAGCATGAAGAACAGACCAACTCGATCACCCATGGCTCCTCCTCGGATGCCGTGTGGATTGACCCGTCTCCTCGAAGGTACCCGAAACTACCGCCGCCCAACAGCGTTCGGGCGTCGCGGCCGTCGGCGCGGCTCGTCGAGCGTCAGGCCGCGCGGCGGCGATCCGCTTCGGCGGCCTCGCGTCGCTCGCGCTCCCGCTTGGCCCTCGCGACCTTGTCGGCGCGCTCGGCCCGCAGCTGCGCCGTGGGGTCGCTCGTCTCGCCGAGCTGTGCCGGACCGAAGAAGGTCAGACCGAGCTTCCGCAGCTGAAAGCCGATGCGGTATCCGATCGACAGGCCCTCGTTGTCGCCCTTGCCAGCCATGGTGCTCACTTCCGGATATAGTTCGTGTACTAATCATTAGTCTACTGGCTGGAGGGGTCGCCAATGACGGACGTCCACGATGCGAGGGTCGCCCGCTCGAGCAGCCTGCCCGCTGGCTCGGCTCCCGATGAGCTGCTGAGGCTCGACCAGCAGGTGTGCTTCGCCCTCGCCGTGGCGTCCCGCAACGTCATCGCGCTCTACCGGCCCGTGCTCGAGCCGCTGGGCCTGACGCATCCGCAGTATCTCGTCATGCTGACCCTCTGGGAGCGAGATTCATTGACCGTCAAGCAGATCGGTCAGCTGCTGAGCTTGGACCCAGCCACCCTCTCCCCGCTCCTCAAGCGTCTGGAACGAGCTGGCCTCATCAGGCGTGACCGCCACCCCGCAGATGAGCGCGCGCTCGCAGTCACGCTGACCGACGAGGGCCGCGACCTGCGCGAGCGCGCCCTCCAGGTGCCGCCGCAGGTCATCGAGCGGTTGGGGATGGACCTCGATGCCCTGAGGTCGCTGCACACCGCCCTCACCCGCGTCATCGCCGCGACGAGTTCCTGACCCCCTTCCGTCGAGTGTGCAGCTCGCGCCGGCCCGGACTGCACACTCGACGTGGCGGGGCGGCATGCGGGTGCCTGCGTGCCGTTCTGCCCTCTTGGTGGCATCCTGAGAGGAAGCGAGGTCGCCGCTTCAGAAGGCGTGGAGGGAGGGCCGGATGGACGAAGGGCACGAGCCCAAGGTCGAGGTTGCGCCGATCCAGTCGGGAGGCGCCTTGAAGGGGTTCATCATCGTCGGGCGGTGGCCCGAGGACACCGTGGAGTGGACGCACTTCCTGCTGCTCGCGGTGCGGATGGCCGCGGTCCCGCACATGCTCCCCAACGGAAGCACCGTCTTCCGCGTCGTCGAGGACATCCCGGACAAGGCGCCCGAGCACTCGGTCGGGCTCGTCCTCGCCGAGGGCCAGTTCCTCGGTGAGCACGCCCTGCGGCCGGGCCAGTTCGCCGACAGCCTTCCTCCCGGCCTGGCCGTGCTGCACCCGCCCTCGAGCACCGTGGCGTCGTTGCCCGAGTACGAAACCGCCTCTGGCTGCCTGCTCCTGCCCGGGCTGCCGCATCTGGGTCTGGCCCACCGGGCCGCGTGGATCGAGGCGGACAGCCATGGGACCGTGACTCGCCTCGCCGCAGTGGACGGCATCGATCCCGAGGACGACGCCGACACCGCTGCCCTGTCCCTCCTCCTCGCGTCCTGAGTTACGAGTGGACCTGGTGGCAAGTGACTCGGCCGAGCCCGAGGTCACCCATCGGGTGGTGAGCGGCATGCTGACCCGGGGAGACCGGGTGCTGCTGTGCCACCGTCGAGCGGACCGGGCCTGGTACCCGGACGTGTGGGACTTCCCGGGTGGCCACCTCGAGGACGGCGAGACGCATCAGGCGGCCCTGACGCGAGAGCTTCGCGAGGAGCTGGGGATCGAGTCCGAGGGCGAGGGCACCTTCGTGGCGCGCTGGGTCG
>DASUQN010000140.1:0-4330 GCA_036280515.1 Intrasporangium sp.
GTCACCGGCGAGGATCGCGTCGTCGGTCTCGACGAGACGGACGAGGGACAGATCCGCGCCCTTCTCGAGGTCGCCAACGCGCGCACGGACGCACGGCCGTTCGAGACACCGGGACAGCGGTGGGTGGGGGTTCGCGACGCCCACGGCACCCTCGTCGCCGCGGTCGCCATCGACGCCACGATCGTCCGCATGCTCCTCGTGCCTGCGACCATGACCGTCCTCGGCCGATGGAACTGGTGGGCTCCGGCTCCGCTGCGCCGCCTGCACCACCGATTCGGGATCAGGGAGTGAGCCACGCATGACCGACCGGCGCCAACGGGTGCGCGCTGTCCGCCTGGCCACCAACGCCGAGCTGCTGGCAGCAACCGGCGGTGACGCCTTCATCCGCTACGACCTGCCCGACCCCCTCGAGGGCGCCGGTTGGTCGCTCGGCACTGCGGTCATCGTCCCGCGCCGGACCCAGACTCGCCGCCTCGGGATCGTGGTCATGGGGCGGCCGGACGACGTCGAGGAGCTCGCCTCCGACCTGGCCGACCGCCACTTCTTCGACGACCCGCGTCTGCTCCATGCCACGGTGGCCCGGACGGCCTTCCCAGCCTTTGCGGGCGTCGTGGCACTCACCGATGTCGGCGGGGACTGGGAATGGATGTGCGCGCGGACCGATCCTCCGCGCGTCACCGGCGAGGATCGCGTCGTCGGTCTCGACGAGACGGACGAGGGACAGATCCGCGCCCTTCTCGAGGTCGCCAACGCGCGCACGGACGCACGGCCGTTCGAGACCCCGGGACAGCGTTGGGTGGGGGTTCGCGACGCCCACGGCACCCTCGTCGCCTGCGGCGTCCGGGACCGGACGCTGACCGGCACGCCGATCCTCGAGGGCATCACCGTGCGGGCGGACCAGCGCGGCACGGGACTCGGGCTCGCCGTCACGGCGAGGCTGACCCGCGAGGCGGTCCGTTCGGACGGCGTCTGCACCCTCGGGATGTACTCCGACAACGACGTGGGGCGGAGGCTCTACCACGGGCTCGGCTACGGCGACGACCACGTGTGGTCGAGCCGCCGCCTCGCCGCCCACGCGAGCCCGGCTGCGCTCTAGCCCCGCTCCCCCACAGCACCTCTCGGCACCACACGGAGTGTGTTGCGGGGTCGCCACCCAGCCCCACGGGGACGTATGCCGCTGGGCTCAGCGAGCTCAGCGGCATACCCCTTGCTGTGGTCGGGTCGTCAGACCCCTGCCGTCGACGGCTCTGGGGTCGCGTCGACGCCCGCTTCCTTCCGCTGCACCGGCGTGATGGGCGCCGGGGCACCGGTGAGCGGGTCGTACCCACCGCCGGACTTCGGGAAGGCGATGACGTCGCGGATCGACTCCGTCCGCGCGAGGAGCGAGACGATGCGGTCCCAGCCGAAGGCGATGCCGCCGTGCGGCGGCGCGCCGTACTGGAAGGCGTCGAGGAGGAAGCCGAACTTCTCCTGCGCCTCCTCGTGGCCGATCCCCATGACGTCGAAGACGCGCTCCTGGACGTCGCGGCGGTGGATACGGATGGAGCCACCGCCGATCTCGTTGCCGTTGCACACCAGGTCGTAGGCGTAGGCGAGCGCCGTCCCGGGGTCCTGGTCGTAGGTGTCCTCGAACTCCTTCTTCGGCGAGGTGAACGCGTGGTGGACGGCTGTCCACGCGCTGTAGCCGAGGGCGATGTCCCCCGAAGCCGTCGCCTCCGCAGCGGGCTCGAAGAGCGGTGCGTCGACGACCCAGAGGAAGCTCCAGGCCCGCTCGTCGATGAGCCCGCACCTCCGGCCGATCTCGAGGCGCGCGGCGCCGAGCAGGGCGCGGGACGGCTTGGTCGCGCCGGCGGCGAAGAAGATGCAGTCGCCCGGTGTGGCGCCGACGTGCCCGGCCAGGCCGGCCCGCTCGGCGTCGGTGAGGTTCTTGGCCACCGGGCCCCCGAGCTCACCATCCTCGCCCACGAGGACGTACGCGAGGCCGCGAGCGCCACGCTGCTTGGCCCACTCCTGCCAGGCGTCGAGCTGCTTGCGCGGCTGGCTCGCTCCCCCGGGCATGACGACGGCGCCGACGTAGTCGGCCTGGAAGACGCGGAACGTCGTGTCCCGGAAGTACTCCGTGCACTCGACGAGCTCCTGCCCGAAGCGCAGGTCCGGCTTGTCGGAGCCGAAGCGGCGCATCGCCTCGTCATAGGTCATCCGCTCGAACGGCGTGTCGAGCTCCACCCCGATCAGCCTCCAGATCTCGGCGGTGATCGCCTCGCTGAGCTCGAGGACGTCCTCCTGCTCGACGAACGACATCTCGATGTCGAGCTGGGTGAACTCCGGCTGGCGGTCGGCGCGGAAGTCCTCGTCGCGGTAGCACCGGGCGATCTGGTAATAGCGCTCCATGCCGGCCACCATGAGCAGCTGCTTGAACAATTGTGGGCTCTGCGGCAGGGCGTACCAGGACCCCGGTGCGAGGCGAGCCGGCACGAGGAAGTCACGAGCCCCCTCGGGCGTGGAGCGAGTCAGCGTGGGCGTCTCGATCTCGACGAAGTCGCGCTGGTCGAGGATCTTGCGGGCGGCGGCGTTGACCTGCGACCGCAGTCGGATCGCCGCGCCGGCCGAGCTGGCGCCGGGGCGGCGCAGGTCGAGGTAGCGGTGCTTGAGGCGGGCCTCCTCACCGACGCTGACGCGCTCGTCGATCTGGAACGGCAGTGGCGAGCTCGCGTTGAGCACCTCGAGCTCGTCCACGACGACCTCGATCTCGCCGGTCGGCAGGTCCGGGTTGGTGTTGCCCTCCGGACGGACCCGCACCTGACCAGTGACCTTGACGCAGTACTCGTTGCGCACGTCGTGGGCGCCGCCCTTCTCGAGCACCTCGTCGCGCGCGACGACCTGGGCGACGCCACTGCCGTCCCGCAGGTCGAGGAAGGCGACGCCACCGTGATCGCGCCGTCGCGCCACCCAGCCGGTGAGGGTGACGGTCTGTCCGGCGTGATCGGCACGCAGGGTGCCGGCCTCATGAGTGCGGAGCACGGAGGTGTCCTTCCGATGGTGCGGGGTTTCGAACGAGGTGGCCGTATGCCGCTGGGCTGGGTCGCGCTCGGACGGCCTCGTCGTGCGCGGGTCGCGGCCCGGGGGCGCGCCGACGCCCAATCCTACGGGGTGCGACGACGCCGCCCTCCGCGGATCAGGACGAGTACGCCTTCACCGCACCCGTCGACCGGTTCCAGACGAGGTATCCGCGCTGGAAGTTCTGCCGAATGCCGACGCTGACCGTGTACGGATCGCTCTTCGGGTAGCCGAGCCACGAGCGCTCATAGCCGAGCTTGGCCCAGGTACTGAGGATGGCGCCCGTCACGGGGCGCGCCCCGGTGCTGCTGCTCCAGAACATCGATCCGCCCTGGAAGTGCTGGTAGCGCCCACCTGTCGCCGTGGCCCTGGTGTGCGTGGTCGGGAAGCGCAGCGCCGATGCCTCCGCACGGAGTGCGAGGTACCTCGAAGCGATCGCCCCGGTGAGATAGTGGGCCCCGGTGCCGGCGGAGTAGTAGATCACACCTTGTTGGAATCGGTTCTGGGCCCCCGGCCGTGCCGGTGTCGCGGCGAAGTTCGACGTGGGGTACCCGAGCAGGGACCGCTCCCAACCGAGGCTGCCCCAGAGCGTGCGGATCGCTCCCTGCACCGAGTGCGCGCCGGCTCCGCTGCCCCAGAAGATCGAGCAGGTCCGGGTGAAGTGGTTGTAGTAGCCGCCGACCGGGTTCGTCCGGAGCTCATCCGTGGTCGGCACGCCGCACCACGCCGGCCCACCGAGTGCGGCGTAGGCCTTCGCGATCGAGCCGGATACCCAGTGGACGCCAGCGGCCGGCGACCAGTACGCGACGCCGCCGGCGAACGTCCTGGAACGGACGGCGAGGTCGCCCTGCTCTGCACCGGCTGGGTCACCCATCTTCGTGCGGAACGCGGCATCCGACGCGTAACGGTCGTCGATCGGCGTGCGGTAGACGGCACTCAGGGAGAGATCGGAGGGGCCGACCGTGATCTGCCGGGTCCGGCTCGTCACACCGTCCGACCATGACACGAACCTCGACAGCCCGTCGAAACCCTTCTCGGCCGCCACCACCGTGACGGTCATGCCCTCCGTGAGCAACGTCGAGGTGGTCTGGGTGTCCCCGATGGTGAAGGCGGCCGGCCACGTGCTGGAGACCGTGACCCAGCGCTGACGTGGCTGGACCGCGAACTCCGAGGTCGTCATCGCCCCATGGGAGTCCGAGGCGGCGGCCGTCAGCCACAGCCGCGTATCCCCGTCGTGACCCTGCATGGCGATGTCGAACGTCGGGCCGTCGCC
>DASUQN010000141.1:0-3390 GCA_036280515.1 Intrasporangium sp.
CGCAGGTCGTGGCCGGGGCGGTCGTTCACATGGTCATACCAGTCGGTGGGCTGGCCCATCAGCTCCAGCAGCATCGTGACGATGTCGAGGTTGTTGCGCTCGCCGTCCGCGCCGATGAGGTAGGTCTCGCCGAGTCGACCCTGCTCGAGGACGGCGATGACGGCGTCGTTGTGGTCGTCGACGTGGATCCAGTCGCGCACGTTGAGGCCGGAGCCATAGAGCTTGGGGCGGCTGCCCGAGAGGATGTTGGTGATCTGGCGCGGGATGAACTTCTCGACGTGCTGGCGTGGGCCGTAGTTGTTCGAGCAGTTGCTCAGGGTCGCCCTGATCCCGAAGGAGCGGATCCACGCACGCACGAGCAGGTCCGCACCCGCCTTGGTCGCCGAGTAGGGGGAGGACGGGTTGACCGGGGTGCCCTCGGTGAACCGGTCCGGGTCATCGAGCTCGAGGTCGCCGTAGACCTCGTCCGTCGAGATGTGGTGCAGGCGCTTGTCGTGCCGGCGAACCGCCTCGAGGAGCTGGAAGGTGCCGACCACGTTCGACTCGACGAACGGCCACGGCGAGTCGAGGCTGTTGTCGTTGTGCGACTCGGCGGCGAAGTGGACCACGACGTCGTTTGCGGCGACCAGCTCGTCGACGAGCGGGGCGTTGGCGACGTTGCCCTCGACGAGCGAGACGTCGCCCTTGCTCAGCGCCGGCTCCAGCGACGCGCGGTTGGCGGCATAGGTCATCGAGTCGATGACGGTGAGCTGCCAGTCCGGTCGGACCTGGCGGGCACGGAGCACGAAGTTCGACCCGATGAAGCCAGCCCCGCCGGTCACGAGTACACGCATGGTGTGAGGGTAGACGAGGCCGTATGCCGCTGAGCGCGGTCCCAGCCGCACCTGGGGTTGGCCCTAGGCTGGGCGACCATGAAGGGGATCATCCTTGCCGGGGGGACCGGCAGTCGGCTGCACCCGATCACTCGGGGCATCAGCAAGCAGCTCATGCCGGTCTACGACAAGCCAATGGTCTACTACCCGCTCTCGACGCTCATGATGGCCGGGATCCGCGACGTCCTCGTCATCACGACGCCGCAGGATCGCGACCAGTTCGAGCGGCTGCTCGGGGACGGCCGCCAGTGGGGCATGTCACTGTCGTACGCGGCGCAGGACCGGCCCGAGGGCCTCGCCCAGGCGTTCATCATCGGTGCCGGGTTCGTCGGCTCCGAGAGTGTTGCCCTCATCCTCGGGGACAACATCTTCTTCGGCCCCGGCCTCGGCACCCGGCTCGCCGACAACGCGGGGGTCACCGGGGGCCACATCTTCGCCTACCGGGTCGCGGAGCCGACTGCTTACGGCGTCGTCGAGTTCGACGACAGCGGTCGGGTCCTCTCGATCGAGGAGAAGCCCGCCCAGCCGAAGTCGAGCTACGCCGTTCCCGGCCTCTACTTCTACGACAACGACGTCCTGGCGATCGCCAAGGGCCTGAGGCCGAGCGCGCGTGGTGAGCTCGAGATCACGGCCGTCAACGAGGAGTACCTGGGCCGCGGCATGCTCACGGTCAGCGTGCTACCCCGCGGCACGGCCTGGTTCGACACCGGGACCTTCGACGGGCTCATCGAGGCCAGCCAGTACGTCCACGTCATCGAGGCGCGGCAGGGCCAGAAGATCGGCTGCGTCGAGGAGGTCGCGTGGCGCAACGGCTGGATCGACGACGACCTCCTGCGCCGCCACGCCGACGAGCAGCTCAAGAGTGGCTACGGCGGCTACCTGCTCGAGCTCCTTGCCGACGGTCGGTGACCAGCCCGTGGACATCCGTCCCCTGAGCATCGCGGGGGCCTTCGAGGTGACGCCGCGCCAGTTCCACGACAGCCGGGGCACCTTCGCCGAGGGATTCCGGGTCGACCACCTCGGCGAGGCAATCGGCCACGAGATGCGCGTGCGGCAGACCAACATCTCGGTCTCAACTGCGGGCGCGCTGCGTGGCATCCACTACTCCGACGTGCCTCCGTCGCAGGCGAAGTACGTGACGGCCACCAGCGGTGTCTTCATCGACTTCGTCGTCGACGTGCGAGTTGGCTCACCGACGTACGGGCAGTGGGACAGCGTCCGGCTCGATTCGATCGACCGACGGGCGGTGTACGTCGCCGAGGGGCTGGCTCACGCGCTTGCTTGCGTCGAGGACGGTGTGGCGGTCTACCTGTGCTCGGAGGTCTTCAACCCAGCCGGCGAGCGCGGCGTCAACCCGCTCGACCCTGGGATCGGCCTGATCCTGCCCGACGGCTTCGTCCCGGTGGTGTCCGACAAGGATGCGGCCGCCCCCACCCTCGAGGCGGCCGCGGACGATGGCCTGCTTCCCACGCTCGAGGCCTGCCTGGCCTACACCGCCAGCCTGGCCGACGACTGACCCGCCAGGAGGCGCCGAGAGGGTCAGTTCAGCTGCGTCTGCCCCAGCCGCGGCGCCGCAGCGACGCCGGCTCGGTGCGCCTGTCGGACGGATCCACACCAGAGTCGGTGTCCGGCAACGGTGAGCCGCTGAGCACCCGACCTACCGTGTCGACCGCCGCGGAGATCTGGGAGAAGGCCACGTGGTAGGCGTCGAGGTCGCGACCGTAGGGGTCGGCGATGTCGTCAAGCGCGGGATCCGTGATGGGTGCCCGCCGCGACGCAGCGACGTCGACGAGCCGGCGCAAGGAGGCTGCGCGATCCGGGACGGCCGTGAAGTCCTCCACGCCGTCGACGACGAGCCGTGCGAACTCACGCAGTGTGAAGGTGTGCGACGTAGCGGCAGGTGCCAGGGCCACCGCGGCTGCCCGATGCCTCCGCGTCATCCCGAGCACGAGGTCTGCCTGGTCGACGAGCTCACGGGTCAGGGTCTGGGCGCAGAACTCGCCCGAGTACGCGCCGAACTGCTCGAGCAGATGCGCCATGGAGATCTGGATCGGGTCCCCGACCATCGCGTTCGTCCCCCCGCTCACGACCTCGATCGTGGGCGCTCCTTCTGCCCAGACGCGGCGGATCAGGCGCTCGGCGGCGGGTGAGCGGCAGATGTTGCCGGTGCACACGGTCAAGACCCTGAACCGGACTTCCCCCTCCGTCATCCATCCTCCACCCCACGCTGGCCACCCGCTCATCAATCTACCGGCGCGGACCCGGATGTGTGCGACGTCGGCAAGGCCAAGGCGTGGCCTGGGGACCCGGCTCCGCCCAAGGTGGCAATTCGTCGGGGACTGGCCCAGCGGCATACGGCCTAACGGGCGATAGAGAGCAGGCTCTCGACCTCCGCCGTCAGGCGCTCGTGGAATCGGGGCTCCGAGAACTGGTCCACATGTTTGGTGATCGCCTCGCCATGCCAGCGACGAAGCGAGGCGGCGAGGACGGTGGACCGGATGGCGTCGGGGGTGGGCGC
>DASUQN010000142.1:0-2031 GCA_036280515.1 Intrasporangium sp.
CGTCCCGGCTGCGAGGTCGCCGAGGCGCTTGGTGCGAGCCGTGACGAGGGCCGAGATGGCCGCGGGGACCCCGGTGAGCAGGTAGATCTCGACCCACCCGACGAGGGCCCGGGTCAGGGCGTGGCGGAACGAGATCGGCCCACCGTCGTCACGGACGACGCGCAGACCGGTGATGAGCTTGCCGAGCGTCTTCCCCCGGCTGAGGGTCTCGGACACGGTCGGCACGCCGACGAGGACCCCCACGAAGGACACGATGATGCCCGTGCGCGAAACCGCATCGGACGACTCCTCGGTGAGGGCGCCGGCCACGGTGAAGACGCCGATGAGCAGGCCGATGTGGAGGATGACGTCGATCATCCCGGAGAGGGCCCGCATCCCGAGGCTTGCGACGGGCAGCTCCAGGGCGACGCCCTCACCGGTCACGGTCTCCTCGGGGGCATAGCTGCGCGAGCCCGGTGCCGCAGGGGAGCCAGCCGTCATGGGAGGCAGCGTACGCAGCGAGCGAGCCCAGCGGCATACGGCCTATATCGTGACGGCGTGAACCTCGACGCACTCGTCGCCGCGCACTCCGCCAAGTGGAGCCGCCTCGATGAGCTCAGCCGGCGGCGCCGGCTGTCCGGGGACGAGGCGGACGAGCTGCTGGATCTCTACCAGCAGGTGTCGACGCACCTCTCGCTGATCCGCACCGGTGAGGCGGACCCGAGCCTCATCCGCCACCTGTCGACGATCCTCAGCCGCGCCCGGGTCACGTTGGCTGGGCGAGACACCTCGACCTGGGCCGACATCGGAGCGTTCTTCCTGCTGACGTTTCCCGCCGCGCTCTACCGGCTCCGACGGTGGTGGCTCTGGGCCCTGGCCCTGAACGTCGTCGTCGCCTTCCTCGTCGCCTGGTGGACGATCGAGCACCCGGCGCTCTACACGTCGTCGATGACGCGTGAGGAGATCGAGGCGTACGTGGGGACCGACTTCGAGAACTACTACCGCGAGTTCCCCCACCACGAGTTCGCGACGATGGTCTGGGTCAACAATGCGTGGGTCGCGGCGCAGTGCATCGTCTTCGGGGTGGTGGGCCTGCCGGTGCTCTGGGTCCTCTTCCAGAACACCCTCAACGTCGGCATCATCGGGGCGCTGATGGCCAGCCACGACCGGGCATCTCTCTTCTTCGGCATGATCCTGCCGCACGGGCTGCTCGAGCTGACGGCCGTCTTCGTCGCGGGCGGTGCCGGGCTGTGGCTCTTCTGGTCATGGATCGAGCCCGGGCCGCGACCTCGCGCCGTGGCCTTCGCCGAGGCGGGCCGCACCGTGGTCGGGATCGCCCTGGGGCTCGCCGCGGTGCTGCTCGTCAGTGGCCTGATCGAGGGTTTCGTGACGCCGTCCGGGCTTCCCACCTGGGCCCGGGTCGCCATCGGAGTCGTGGCGGAGGCCGCGTTCTTCGCGTATGTGTTCGTCGTCGGACGCCGTGCCTACCTGGGTGGCGTCACGGGGGACGTCTCGCGGACTGCCGTGGGCGACGCGGCTCCTGTCGTGGGCTGAACCTGGGTTCAAGGTGGAAGGTCGCTCTCGGGAGCGACATTCCACCTCGAACCGCGGTTCAGGTCAAAGGAGGCCCTCGCTCTTGAGCCAGAGGTAGTGGTCGGCGAGGCGGGCCGGCAGCTCGTCCGCCTCGGCATCGATGACGTCCACTCCCATCCGCTCGAGGGCGGCAGCGACGCGTTGCCGCATCGCGACGGTGCGTTCGGCGGCAGCAGCGCCATAGACGTCTGCCGCGGTGTCTCGCGTGGCGAGCATCGACCCCACAGCCGGGTCCGCCACGCTGCCCAGCACGACCCGGTGCCGG
Organism: Intrasporangium sp.; assembly: GCA_036280515.1. Lineage (GTDB taxonomy): Bacteria > Actinomycetota > Actinomycetes > Actinomycetales > Dermatophilaceae > Intrasporangium. The sequence goes on from DASUQN010000142.1 coordinate 1,838, forward strand.
GCGACGAGCGCCGGTATGACGGGGAGCAGCCCCTCCTCGATGGCCGCGGGCTCGAGCGGCGTGAGCAGCACGACCAGTGATCGCTGGTGGTGGCGGCTGACGACAGCCGACGCGAGGGCGGACCAGTCCGCCTCGACGATGGCGGGGTCGATGGGCGCCAGCGCGGAGACGACCTCGGCAAGGGGGTTGGTCCG
>DASUQN010000143.1:0-4587 GCA_036280515.1 Intrasporangium sp.
GACGTACGCCAGGCGGTCGAGGATCTCCGTCGCCAGGTGGGGCAGCTGCAGGGCACCTCTGACGGAAACCTGAACACCCAGGTCTCGAACCTGCGCACGGCGGCGGCCGACCTCAGGGCGGCCGCCGTGACAGCGAGCCAGGAGGGCTACGTCGCGGCGCGACCGCTCCTGGAGGACTCCGTGACCGACGTGAAGCAGAGCCTGGCGGTGCTCAAGGCGTCGGCCGACGCCCAGTGCATCCCGGCTGGTTGAGCGACACCCGGGTACCGACCATTCAGCGAACGGGAGCGAAATCCATGCAGGCACAGGAGATCGCAGCGAAGACCGCCGCGATGATGCCGGATCTCATCACGACCCTCGAGGGCCTGGTGGCGATCCCGTCGGTCGCCTTCCCGGGCTATCCCGGTGAACCGGTACAGCAGATGGCCGAGGAGACCGTGAGGCGTTTCCAGGAGGTGGGTTTCGACAATGCCCAGCTCATGGAGGTACCCACCGGCTACCCGCCCATCTATGGCGAGATCACCGGCCCACCCGGCTCGCCCGTGGTCATGCTCTATGCCCACTACGACGTCCAGCCGGCTCCACCGGAACAGGGCTGGACCAGCGACCCGTGGACCGCCACCCACAAGGACGGCCGCATCTACGGACGCGGAGCCGCCGACGACAAGTCGGGTCTGGTCGCCCACCTGGGCACCATGAAGGTCTTCGACGGCAGCCCACCCTGCACCGTCAAGCTGATCCTCGAGGGCATGGAGGAGACCGAGAGCAACCTCGAGGCCTTCGTCGAGGCGCACCCCGAGCTGTTCGCCTGCGACGTCTTCATCATCTGCGACATGGGCAACCTTCGCGTTGGCGAACCTGTGCTCTCGACGGCCCTGCGCGGCGACGTCGCCTGCGTCGTGACGGTGCGCACCTTGCAGCACCCGCTGCACAGCGGCGTCTTCGGAGGTGGTGCACCTGACGCGATGATGGCCCTCGTCTCCTTGCTGCGATCCCTCATCGACGACGAGGGGAACGTCGCCGTCGAGGGCGTCTCCCGGCACCGGTGGGATGGAGCCGACCTCAGCGAAGACGACTTCGCCGCCAGCGCCGACCTGCTCGACGGTGTCGGGCTCATCGGCTCCGGAAGCATGGCCCAGCGCTTATGGGCCAACCCCTCGATCTCGGCCATCGGCGTGGACATGACCAGCGTCGCCGGGTCCTCCAACGTCCTGGTGCCCGAGGCCCGCGCCAAGCTGTCCATGCGCGTCGTGCCGGGCTCCGACCCCGAAAAGGAGCTGGACGCCTTGGTCAGCCACCTCGAGACGCACGCGCCGTGGGGCGCGCAGGTCGAGGTGCAGCGCACCAAGGCAGCTCCACCGTTCCAGTGCCGCACCGACGGGCCCGCCTACGCCGCCGCGCGCAATGCTTTGGAGACGGCGTTCGGCAAACCACCCGGCGAGGCGGGGTCCGGGGCCTCCATCCCGCTCCTGCGCACGCTCCAGGAGGCGGCGCCCAACGCCGAGTTCATCCTCTGGGGACCCGAGGACGTGGCACAGTCGCGCATCCACGCCTCCGACGAGAGCGTCGACCCCGCCGAGATCGAGCGATTCATCGTCGCCCAAGCGCTCCTCATCCAGAACCTTGCCGATACCGCAACGGCATAGCCAGGCTTCGCCGCCTCGCCGGCCACGGAGTTCAGTTGCGCTGGAAGCACGCTCAGCGGCATACGACAAATGATGCCGTATGCCGCTGGGCTGGCGCCCAGAGTCACGTGACCTCCGCCGACACGTCGTCCACAGGCAGACGTCGACTCCGAAGCAGCCTCAGCTCGAGGCAGCGGAGCGCGCGGCGGACTCGATGTGCGAGCGATATTCGGTCCACCACTGGTCGTCGTGCGGCTCCTGGTTGAGGTTGTCTGCCCGCATCCCGGTGCGCCCGTCGAGCTGTTCGCGCAGGATGTCGGCGTGTCCCGCGTGGCGGGCAGTCTCGGCGAGGACGTGCACGAGGACTCCGTGCAGCGTGACGTTCGGTCGCGGCCACCAGGGCACGTGCCCGGGAGCGTCCAGGTCAAGCGAGCGGATCGTCTCGTCGGCATGAGCCGTCGCCGCGCGGTAGGTGTCGATAACGTCCTGGCGGCGCTCCGACGCCGTCACCCACAGGTCGGCGCCTTCGGGCGCGTCGTCGTCCCACCACGGCAGATGCGGCTCGAACGGGCGGTCGAAGACCTGCCCGAAGTACCACGCCTCGCCGACCGACAGGTGTTTGATCACTCCGAGCAGGTTGGTCCCCGTACGCGTGAGCGGCCGGCGCACGTCGTACTCCGACAACCCCTCGGCCTTCCAGATCACCGCTTCCCGCGTCTTGGCCAGGTAGTCATGCAACTGCTGCTTGTGTTCTTCGCTCATTGCCCTACCTTGCAGCACCGCTTGCGAGAGAGGCGTCCGGACCCGGTGTGAGTGGCTATGGTGAGCACCACCGAGCAGGGTGACGGCGGCGAGGAGGTCGTGGTGGCTATCCGGTCATGGCACGTCGGGGCGGCCGGCGTGCTGCTCACGTTGGGGGCATGTGGACCAGCCAACGCCGGAAAGCCGGTGGCGTCGACCTCGGACCGGGTTGGCGCAATCAAGCTCGCCGCATCACAGACGTGCACGGCCGGCTCCACACCTGATTGCAAGGCGGTCGGGGACGAGTACGTCCTCGTCACGCCGGCAGACTTTGCGCGGGTCGGAGTGACCATGGCCACCCCAGCTGCCGACGGCAGCGCGGCCGTCGAGGTGGTTCTGGACACGGACGGAGCGAGAGCGTTCAGCGAGGCCGCCGGTCAGGTGGCACAGAAGGGTGACGGCGGGCGCCTCGTGCTGGGCGTCGAGGCAGAGCTGCTATCGGCCGTCAGTGTGCCCGCCCCCATTGCGGTGACAAAGCTGCACATCGCACTGCCAGACCATCTTCACGCTGAGGACGTTGCCCGCCAGATCAACAACGGCTGATTGGTGCGCCGCGGCGCACCTGTCGTGCGGACGTTTCCTGTGAATCTGCATCTTGGCGTGCTGAGCGTCGGCGGGCACGCGGGGCCGCCTGCGCGTGATGGCCCGATTTCCTGACGGCGACCGCCAAGGGCGAACAGACTGTCGGGTATGAGTCCCCTCCCCCGCGGGACCCTCACGCTGCTGTTCAGCGACATCGAGGGCTCGACCTCCCTGCTCACCGGGCTGGGACCGCGCTGGGGTGAAGCCCTCTCGGCACACCGGGCCATCCTGCGGGACGCGTTCGCCAAGCACGGTGGTCAGGAGGTCGGGACCGAGGGCGACAGCTTCTTCGTCGTCTTCACGTCTGCGACCGAGGCGGTCGCCGCGGCCGTCGATGCACAGCGTGGGCTCGCCGAGCACGAGTGGCCGGAGGGACGGTCGCTGCGGGTGCGGATCGGGCTGCACACCGGTGAGCCGCAGGTGCACGAGGACGACTACATCGGGATCGACATCCACCGCGCGGCGCGGATCATGGCGACTGCACATGGGGGTCAGATCGTCATCTCGCAGGCGACCCACGCGCTCGTCTCCGAGGCGCTGCCGGCCGAGCTGATGCTGGACCTTGGCTGGCACCGGCTCAAGGACCTGACCGAGCCGGAGCACCTGTACGAGATCGTCCCGCCGGGGCTCGCCCAGACCCACCGGCCGCTCCGCACGTTGGGGATGGCGGCGAACCTGCCCGTGTATCCCACAGAACTGCTGGGACGGGATAAGCAGCTTCAGGCGATCACAGCTGCGATCCAGGCCGAGGGAGCACGGCTGGTCACGCTGACCGGTCCCGGGGGAACCGGCAAGACCCGCCTCGCCGTCGCCGCGGCGAATGCGCTGCAGGACCGGGCCTCGGGTGACGTCTTCTTCGTGCCGCTCCAGAGCGCCGACCGCGCCGCGGTCATGTGGGCCGGCATCGGCGAGGCGGTGGGAGCGCCGATGGGCACGGCCGAGGAGACCCCCGCGCAGCGCACCCTCGCCTTCCTCCGGGACCGTGCCGCGCTCCTTGTCCTCGACAATCTCGAGCAGATCTCCGACGCGGCCGACGTGGTCGCCACGCTGCTCCAGGTCACCCCACGAGTCACCGTCCTCGTCACCTCCCGCCGCCCGCTGCACCTCCTCGGGGAGAGGCAGTACCCGCTGTCGCCGCTCGCCGTGCCGCGTCGCACGAGGGGGCCGGTGGCTCTCGAGGATGTCGAGCACAGCCCGGCAGTGCGGCTGTTCGTCGAGCGCGCTCGCATGGTCAGGCCGAGCTTCGCCCTGACGCCGGACACCGTGGACGACGTCGTCGAGCTGTGCCGAAGACTCGACGGACTTCCCCTCGCGATCGAGCTCGCGGCTGCCCGCAGTCGCCTGCTCGGCCCACGCGCCCTCCTCGCGCGCCTCGACCGCTGGTTCGGAGAGGCCGTGCTCGAAGGGAATCGTCCGGAGCGACAGCGCACCCTCACGGCGACGATCTCGTGGAGCCACGACATGCTCGCCGAGGGCGACCGACGGGTCCTCCGGCAGCTCAGTGTCTTCTCCAGCCGCGTCGGCCTCGATGCCGTTGAGGCGGTCGTCGAGGTCGAGGGGCGCGACCCACTCGACGTCG
>DASUQN010000144.1:0-8521 GCA_036280515.1 Intrasporangium sp.
GGTCGTCTCGGCGGTGAAGTCCGGGGCGATGTCACCCAGTCGGAGTCCTGTCAACGTGGTCAACGCGGTCATGGTCGGTGGTCCTTTCGCGGGCGATAGTGCGCGTGGAGCAGCACTTTTCCATAACGTTCACTTATGAGAAACCGAGTGTCCGGCCCGCGGACGGCCACGCGGTCCTCAGCTGCTGGCCCAGGCGACGACGAGCAGCGCGACCGGCATGGTGACGATCGAGGCGGCGAAGAGGTACATCAGCGTCGCGGCAACCGGAGGCGGCAGGCCGGCGACCGGGCCGGGCGTGAGCAGGTCGAGGCGCTGGCGCGCGGCCGAGGGCGAGTCCGCCATGGCCAGGGTGCCCTCCGGCTTCACACCGCCGGTGGCCATCCCGACGATCGCGCGCGCCGTCGCGAGCACGCTCGTGGCCCGGACTGCGGCACGGTCCGCGAGCACCTCGATGAGCAGGGTCACCTCGCGCAGGGCGGCGTCCGACCGGACGAACGGTGGCACCGCTTCGTGGACGACGGTGAAGAACTCGAGGATCAGGTCATGGCGGGCTCGCAGGTGTGCCCGCTCGTGCGCGAGCACGGCCGCAAGCTCCTGCTCCGGCAGGGCATCGAGCGTCCCCTGGGTGAGCACGACCCGGCGGCGCACCCCCGGTACGCAGTAGGCCGTCGGGGTCGGGTGCTCGATGACGCGCATGTGCGAGGCGTGGGTCGAGTCCTCGTCGGGTGGCACGGCCAGCAGGTCGACGAGCCGGCGGTGCCGCCGGCGGTTGGCCCGCAGCCGCGTCCCCACCCGGTGCCCGGACAGCATGAGCCGTCCCGCGACGAGTCCGGTGACCGCCACGGCGACGGCGATCTGGGTGGCGTTGCCGGCCAGCTCAGGGGTCGGGCCGATGACGTAGGGCAGGGCGGCAGGCGCCGCGAAGAGGGCCGCGAGCACGGCCGCGACCGAGGTGGACTGCCAGACGACGAGAGCCGCCCGCGGCGCACGACGAAACGTCGTCATCCGCGCCATGAGGCGTGGCACCGGCCACGCGAGGGCGATCATGAGGATGAGCAGGGCCGCAACGACCATGGGCGACTCGCGCGGCTACCTGGTCGTGCGCTTTTCCTCGCGCGACTCCAGGTCAGCCAGGGCCGCCCGCAGCTCGTCGAGCTCCTCGGCCGTCGACTGGTCGAGGAAGCGCAGGAGGGCGCTGCGGCGCTCCGTGCCGGCGAGCTCGCCCAAGGTGTGGTGGAGCGCGTCGGACGTCAGCTCGTCGCGGGACGAGGCGGGTAGGTAGCGCCAGGCCCGGCCGTCGCGCTCGCGGGTGACGAGCTCCTTCTTGGCCATGCGGTCGAGGACGGTCATGAGCGTCGTGTACGCGAGGCCGCGTTTGACGCCGATGGCGTCGTGCACCTCGCGCACCGTGAGGCCCTCGGGGTGCGCGCCGGAGGCGGCCCAGAGGTGCTCCATGACGGCACGCTCGAGCTCGCCGAGTCGGGGGCGGGGATTGCTTGCCATGGTGGTTCCAATCTACCTGTGCGGGTGGGTGACAGTGAAAACGCGGTCGACGAGGTCGAGCCCGTCGGGTCGGTGCGTGACCAGGACGACAGTGGGCGAGCGGTCGTCGGAGCCGCGCGATGGAGCGAGCAGGTCGGTCAGGACACTGCGCGCGGTTGGAGGGTCGAGGTGGGCGACCGGTTCGTCGAGCGCGATGACCGGTCTGCCGCTCAGGTGGGCCCGAGCGATGGCGAGCCGGGCCCGCTCACCGCCCGAGAGGCCACGGCCGCCCGCCCCGAGGACGGTGTCGAGACCGTCGGGAAGGCCCGAGGTGAGCCGACCGAGGCCCGCCCGGTCGAGCGCGTCCAGCACGTTCTCGTCAGTCGCGCCGGGGCGGGCAAGGGTGAGGTTGTTGCGCAGCGTCGTGCCGAAGACGTGCGGCTCGTCGTCGACGACGGCAATTCGGGCGCGTGCCTCGTCGAGCGGCTCGGTGAGGACGTCGCGCTCGCCGTCCGGGGTCGTCACCGTGTAGCTGCCGGAGACCGGGTCGAGGTGGCGGGCCAGGACGGCGAGCAGGGTCGACTTGCCGCTGCCGTTGGGCCCGAGGACGGCGACCGACTCGCCCGGTGCCAGGTCGAGGTCGAAGGGCCCGACGACCGGCGTCGAGGGGTCGGCAGGCGGCGCGTTCTGCACACTCGACGTGAGAACGCGGGCGATCGGGGTGGCTCTCCACGAGGCAGTGAGGTTCCGGAGCCGAAGCCCTTCGAGGGATGGGTCCGTTGGTGCACCGCCAGCCTCAGCCGAAGCACCGGGCTCCGCGGGGTCGTGGACCGCGGGGTCCTGCTCGAGCAGCGCCGCCGTGCGCGCCGCGGCGGCGTGGGCCTGGGCCCGGGCCCGCATCGCGTCCGCCAGCGGCGAGAAGGCGTCGGCCATGGCGACGGGAGCGAGGACGAGCAGCGCCTTCACCGGGTTCGAGACCTCGAGGCCGGTCGCGATGAATGCGCTGACAATGGTCGCAGCACCGATGACGAGGAGGATCGCGCCGGCCGCGAGCGCGCGACCGAGCACCCCTACCCGGGTGGCTCGTGCCAGCCCGTGGTGCGCCTCGTCGAGCCAGCGGGTCGCCGACCCCCAGCCGCCGATGGCCCGCAGCTCGTCCGCCTGAGATGTCACGAGCTCGCTCACGCGCACCACCTCGCCGCGCGCGGCGACGAGCCGTCCCAGCGCGCGGGCCTCGAGCCGGTACGCGACCGCGCTGACGATGACGATGGCCAGACAGACGAGGGTGATGACGAGCCCGATCATGGGGGCGATCCAGGTGGCGAACCCGACCGCAACGGCCCCCGCAATGGCGCTGGACACGACCGGGACGGTCACCCGGACCTGCGCCTCGACCTCGTCGCTGATGTCGTGCACGACAGCCGTGAGGACGTCGGCGCGTCGCCTCCGTCCCAGCCGCGCTGGGGTGAGCGGGATGAGTGCCTCGTATGCCGCTGACCTCCGGGCGGCGAGCGTCGCCAGGGACGCGTCGTGGCTGACGAGACGCTCCCAGTAGCGGAACACCGGCCGGGCGATGCCGAACGCCCGCACGGCGACGATCGCCGTCAGGAGGGTCAGGATGACGGGCTGCTCTGCAGCGCGCGCGATGAGCCATCCGGACGTCGCCGTGAGGGCGATGCCCGAGGCGGTCGCGAGGCCACCGAGCAGGCCGGCGAGGACGATGCGGCGGCGTTGGTCGGGTACCAGGTCGAGGCGCACACGGGTCGGGGCGGTCGTCATCGGGGCACCTCCACCGGCTCGTGACTGGGCGCGTCGCGGTGAGGGACGTCGGCACGGAGGTCGGCTGAAAGTTCCGCGCGTAGTCCTGCTGGGAGCCCGGGTGGCAGCAGATGCAGGTGCTCGTCTGCTACGGACACGAGCTCGGGCCGGTGGGTCACGGCGACGACGATCCGTTGCTCGGCGAGCCGCATGATCAGCTGGTTGGTCAGGCCGGCGACCTCGGGGTCGAGGTGGGCGGTCGGCTCGTCGAGGAGCAGCAGCGGCTCGGTCGCGAGCCAGGCGCGCGCGAGCGCCAGCCGCTGCCGCTGGCCCGCGGAGAGACCGAAGCCGTCGTCCCCGATCCGGGTCGAGAGCCCGTCGGGGAGCGCGGCGACGACCTCGTCGAGGGCGACGGCTCGGAGGGCTGTCCACAGCTCGTCGTCGCTGATGGAGCCGCTGACGGTGTCGCGGCCCAGCGTGAGGTTGGTCCTGATGGAGCCCGCCGCGAGGAACGGGCGCTGCGTCACATAGTGCGAAGGGGGAGCCGTGACCGTGCCGGAGGTCGGGGACTTCAGGCCCGCGATGAGGTCGAGCAGCGTGGACTTGCCGACCCCCGACGGGCCGGTCACCACCGTCAGGCCCGACGCGGCCACGAGGTCGAGGCCACGGATGACGGGAGCGAGCTCAGCGGCATACGAAAAGGTGACGTCACGCAGCTCCACCGTCGCGAAGGTCCCGTTGGCAGCGGAGGCGGCGGTCGCGGGCGCCTCGAGGTGGCGCAGGACGTCCTCGAGGGCCGTGGCGCCGTCGGCGGCGGCGTGGAACTCCTGCCCGACGCGGCGGATCGGCCAGTAGGCCTCGGGAGCGAGGAGGATGGCGATGAGGGCGGCGCCGAGGTCCATCGACCCGTAGGAGAGCCGCAGGCCGACGGTCACTGCCACGATGGCGACGCTGATCGTGGCGAGCAGCTCGAGGGCCGCCGAGCTGAGGAAGGCGATGCGGAGCGTCTCCATCGTCGCCCGACGGTGGCGCTCGCTGACTTCACGCACGACCTCGACCTGGCGTCCCGCGCGCCCGAAGTTGACGAGGGTGGGCAGCCCCCGCACGACGTCGAGGAAGTGACCAGCCAGGCTGGCGAGCGCAGCCCAGCGGCGCTGTGTCGAGTCGGCCGTCGCGCGCCCGATGAGCGCCGCGAAGACCGGCAGCAGCGGCACGGTCAGCACGACGATGAGCGCGCTCGGCCAGTCGACGATCGCCAGGGTCACGACGGCCATGACCGGTACGACCGCCGCCGTCACGAGCGTGGGGAGGTACCGGGCGGCATACGGCTCGACGGCGCTCGCGCCGGCCGTGGCCAGGGAGACGGCCGCCGACCGCTCGGGGCGAGCGCCGGGACCGTCCCGGCCCCAGGCCCGGACCAGCGCCGTCCGGAGGGCCGTCGACACGCTGACCCCCGCCCACGCTGCAACGACCTCAGTCGCCCAGGCGAGGATCGCCCGGGCGACGAAGAGGGCAGCGAGCCATGCCGCCGGTGGGGCGAGCGGGCGATCATCCACGACCGCCACGACGAGGCCCGTGAGGGCGAACGCCGTGGCGATCGTGGCGACGCCGGCCGCGACGCCCATGGCAGCGAGCGCGGCCACCGGCCTCCGCGCCGAGGGCACGGCGCGGAGGAGGCGAGGGTCGAACGGCTTCATCAAGGCATCACCCGACCCTGGCCAGCGGCTGGTCCGGCTGGACGTCATCGGGAATGTGCTTGGTGGTCAGGCGCTTCCGGAAGACCCAGTACGTCCAGCCCTGGTAGAGCAGCACGAGCGGAGTGAAGATGACGGCGACGATCGTCATCACCTTGAGCGTGTACTCCGAGCTCGAGGCGTTCTCGATGGTGAGGTTGAACGCGGGGTCGGTCGACGACGGCATGACGTTGGGGAAGAGCATGATGAAGTAGCTCGCCACCGACAGGGCGATGGTGACCGCTGTGCCGAGGAAGGCCCAGCCCTCGCGTCCCATCCGGTTGGCCCGGAGCGCGCCGAGGAGCGCGACCGCGGCGACGACCGTGGTCGCCCAGGAGGCGGCCTTGCCGTCGCTCAGGCCGAGGAGGAGCAACAGGGCCACCGCGAGGACCGCGGTGACGAGCCCCACCCGCTCTGCGATGCGCCGGGAGTCCGAGCGGATGGGGCCGTCAGTCTTGAGGGCCAGGAAGATCGCGCCGTGCGTGACGAACAGGGCCACGAAGGTGAGCCCGCCGAGGAGCGGCACCGGACCGAGGAGGGTGAAGAGGTTGCCGGTGAACTCCATGTCGGCGTCGATCGGGACGCCGCGCACGAGGTTGGTCAGGGCGACGCCCCAGAGGAACGCCGGCACGAGAGATCCCCAGAAGATGGCGAGGTCCCAGCGCGACTTCCACTCGGCACCGGGCCGCTTGTGTCGGTACTCGAAGCCGAGGTTGCGGACGATGAGGGCGACGAGGATGAGCAGCAGCGGCAGGTAGAAACCGCTGAACATCGTTGCGTACCAGTGGGGGAACGCGGCAAACGTCGCGCCACCGGCCGTCAGCACCCACACCTCGTTGCCGTCCCAGACCGGGCCGATGGTGTTGAGCATGACCCGGCGGCGCTTCTCGGCGACGCCGGTATTCCCGGCATTCTCGGCATTCTCGGCATGGCCGCCTGCCTCGCCGACAACACCCTTCTTGCGGCCCAGGATGGGCAGCAGGATGCCGACGCCGAAGTCGAATCCCTCGAGGACGAAGTAGCCGGTCCAGAGGACGCCGAGGACGATGAACCAGAAGGTTGCGAGATCCATGGTGGCCTGTCCTTTCAGTAGGCGAAGACGAGGGGCGCGTCCTCGTCCCGCTCACTCGGTTCCTGCGGCTGCTCGAACGGGTCGGCCCCGCGCCGGACGTAGTGGAGGAAGAGCTTGATCTCGACGACGGCCAGGGCTCCGTAGAGGAGTGTGAAGACGACCATCGAGGTGATGACCTCGCCCACGGAGACGCCGGGGGAGACGCCCGCCGACGTGGTCATGAGGCCGAAGACGATCCACGGCTGGCGGCCCACCTCGGTGAAGATCCACCCGAACGAGTTGCCGAGCACGGGCAGGAGCGGCGCGGCGATGGCGGCCCACAAGAGCCAGCGATGAGTCGGCGTGCGGCCCCGCCGCGTGAGCCACAGGACGGCGAGCGCGATCGCCGCCGCGGCGATGCCGACGCCGATCATGAGACGGAAGGTCCAGTAGGTGGTCGGGATGTTGGGCACGTAGTTCGTCGCGACGTCGGCGACCAGCGGGTTGCCGGTGGCGCCGTAGGCCTGGGCGTACTGCTCCTTGAGCTCGACGATGCCGAGGACCGCCCCGTTGAAGTCGCCCGTCGCGAGGAAGCTGAGCAGGCCGGGGATCTCGATGAGCGCATTGGCGTGCTGTCCGTCGAGCGAGCCGACCGTCAGCACGGAGAAGGGAGCGCCTTCACCCGCTGGCACCGACTCGTAGAGCGCCTCTGCCGCAGCCATCTTCATCGGCTGGACCTCGGTCATGATCTTGCCCTGGAGGTCACCGGTGACGGCGACGCCGAGCCCGGCGACGAGGGTGACGACGGCCCCGATTCGCGCGGCCTTGCGGTACATCGGGACGTCGGCTGCGCTCGCCTTTTCAGCGCTCGGCTCGAGCTCCTTGGCGCGAAGGGCCTCGCGGCGCATCAGGTGCAGGGCGACGCCCATGACGACGGCTCCGCCGACCATGTAGGCGGCGAAGATGACGTGGGGGAAGGTGATCAGCTGGACCTTGTTGGTCAGGACCGCAAGGAAGTCCGTCAGCTCGGCGCGGCCGGTGGCCTGGTTGTACGTGTAGCCGACCGGGTGCTGCATGAACGAGTTCGCCGAGAGGATGAAGTAGGCCGACAGCACGGTGCCGATGTGGACGATCCCCATCGTCGCCGCGTGCAGCTTCTCTGGGATGCGTCCCCACCCGAAGATCCACAGGCCGAGGAAGACCGACTCGAGGAAGAAGGCGAGCAGCGCCTCGACAGCGAGCGGGGCGCCGAAGATGTCACCGACGAACCGGGAGTAGTCCGACCAGTTCATCCCGAACTGGAACTCCTGGACGATGCCCGTCACGAGGCCGAGGGCGAAGTTGATGGTGAAGAGCTTGCCGAAGAACTTCGTCAGTCGGAGCCACTCCGGCTTCCGGGTCCGTACCCACTGCACGTGGAAGACGGCGACGATGCCGGACAGGCCGATGGTGATCGGCACGAAGAGGAAGTGGTACACGGTCGTGATGGCGAACTGCCATCTCGCAAGATCTGTGGCATCCATGGAGGCTCCCGGCGGCATGCGGCGAACTACGTGTCGTAGTAGATACTACGCCTCGTAGTAATCCCGTATGCCGCTGGGTTCCCGACCGAGGAACGTGACCTTCCGCTCCTGCCGCCCTTGACGAGCGATTGTGCCAATGGCTCAATGCATTGAGACAAAAGGTCGACCTGTGGAGGTTGTCGTCGTCGTGGACACTCGATTGGGTTGGTTCGGCCGATGAGGAACGACCTGCGGCTCACCGTAGACCCGGCGTCCGCCGAGCCGTCCTTCGAGCAGGTTCGGGCCCAGCTCGCCGGCCTCATCACCTCCGGTCGCCTGCTGCCGGGCGACCGGTTGCCCACCGTCCGGGCCCTCGCGGCAGATCTCGGGCTGGCCGTCAACACGGTCGCGCGGGCCTACAAGGAGCTGGAGGCGTCCGGGCTCGTCGAGACCCGACGCCGAGCCGGGACCGTCGTGGCCTCCGGCGAGCACACCGCGGATGTCGCCGTGGCCGCCCTGGCGGCGAAGTACGCCGTCGCCGCACGCGAGGCAGGTCTGGACGACGCCGCGGCCCTCGACCTGGTCCGGTCCGCCCTGCGCACCAGCATCTGACCCGGCTCGAGCACGACGGACCACCGCCGTGGCCGAAGGTCGCCGCCCATCAAGAAGGTGGGCGTCAGGCGTGCTGCGGCGGTGAGGGCGCCACTTCTGGACCGCCGCCCGGTCCGGCCGGCCGGAGCATGGGCACCGCGCGTCCCAGGCGCGCCATGCCACGAGCCACCGCGTGCGCTGCTCGCGGCACCGGCCAGGTTGAGACCTTGGCGTCCTGCGCTGTTGGCCAGGCGCCGACCATCCGGGCGTCTTGCAGCAGTCACGGGTGGGAGCATGGGCGCCGTGATCTACGAGCGCCTCGTCCGGCCGGCACTGTTCCGTCTCGGGGGCGGCGATGCGGAGACTGCGCACCACACGACGATCGCGGCACTCAGCCGGCTGGC
>DASUQN010000145.1:0-11448 GCA_036280515.1 Intrasporangium sp.
GCAGCATCGTCCCAGACGGCTCGCCCGGTGAGCAGGCCGGCCACCAGGCCGGCAGCGGCCATTCCGGCCGCCCACGGCCAGACTCGCCTGCGCTCACGGATCGGTTGATCGGGTCTGCGTGCCGCGATCGGGACGACGTCGGCCGGGTCGCCGGCGACCGTCGCAGCGATCCGGTCCCAGACGCGAGACGGCGGGCTCTCCCACGCGCCCGGAGCCCGGAGGGCTGCCGCGCTGCTCACCACGAGGGCGGCTGTCCGTCGGAGCTCGGCCACGGTGTGAGCACACTCGTCGCAGCTTTCGAGGTGCTCACGCGCGCCCGGTGCCAGCTCTTCGAGGCCGAGTGCCGCGCTGGCGAGCTGCTCGTCATCAGGGTGAGACATGGTCCACCTCCTTGAGCCTCTCTCGTAGCTGAAGCAGGCCTCGACGGATGTGGCTCTTGACCGTGCCGAGCGGAAGCCCGAGCGCCTCCGCGATGTCGTCGTGAGACCGGTCCTCGAGGAAGGCCATCCGGATCACCGCCGCGCGTGGGTCGCCCATCTGCTCGAGCTCGTGGACGACGAGGAGGCGCTCGGCCCACTCGGTGTCATCGGTGACCGGAGGTGCCGCCGACGACTCGAGGGCCACGGCCTGCAGGTTGCGGTGGTTGCGGTAGCGCTGCGTGCGCAGGTCGGCGATCCGGTGCCTGGTGATTCCCACGAGCCAGGCCTGGATGCTGCCATGCTCTGGCCGGAAGGTGTGTCGTCCATTCCAGGCGGAGATGAAGACCTGCTGGGTGACGTCCTCCGCGTCGGCCGGGTCCGCGAGCGAGCGCAGCGCGATCGTGTGCACCAGGCTCGACCAGCGCCGGTAGATCTCGGCCAGCGCGTCAGTAGAGCCGACGGCGAGGGCCATGGCCAACTCGTCGGTGTCGGCGCCAGGCTCGTCCTGCACGGGCACGAGCCCACCATATCCAGCGGCAATCATCCGATCGGGATGCCAACGACGACGAGGTTGTCCTCGTAGCTGCGGGTCCCCGGGTCGAAGCGGCCGCCGCACGTGACCACGTGGAGGCGGGGCGGGCCTGTCCTGTCGAAGATGGTCTCGAGGTCGAGCGCCTCCTTCTCGAGCCGGGTGACCTGGGTGACCCGATACCGCCGAACGGTCGAGCCGGATCGAACCGTGAGCAGGTCGCCTTTGCCCAGCCGGTCGAGGCGAGCGGCCGGGCCGGTGCCGTAGTCGGGCATGTCGCGGTGGGCGGCGAGCACGGTGGCGCCCTCCGTTTCCCCCGGCCGGGGACCGTACTCGTACCACCCCATGACGGCAGGACTCGGAGGAAGGGCCATCTGCCCGTCCCTTGCGACGCCCACCGGCCGCACGGGCATCGAGATCCCCACGCTCTCGGCCTCGAAGCGAGTCGGGGCCGGAAGCGTCCGCGCCAGCGCGGCGCCCAGCCGGGCGTCACGGGCCGTCGTCTGCACGAGGGGAGCCTGCGCGGGACCGGTGGACGGCGGTGTGGTGGGCCTCGTGGTACGAGGCGGCTCGGCCGGAGGAGCCAACGCGGAAGCGGTCATGGGAACAGAGACTCCGCCCAGCTGGGGCCAGGCCTCGGGTGGGTGGGTGAGCCACGCCGCGGCGATGCCCGCGAGGAGGGCGGCGGCCGCGGCGGCCGCCACCCTCGCTCTCGAGCCGGACGGGTTCATGTCAGGCGCGTGAGGTCGCCCGGCGGCGTGTCACCAGGACCATGCCACCGGCGAGCGCGGCGGAGCCCGCGATGAGGGCGTAGCGGCCGGCGTCGTTCGAGCTGGTGCCGCCACCAGCCGGCACGCCGCCGGGAGCCGAGTGCATGCCGCTCACGGTCTGCACCGCGAGGTCGAGGTTATCGTTGTCCGCGCTGCCCCAGGCGTAGACGATGGTGTTCGTCCCCTCCTTGAGCTCGACGTCCGCCGGGCCGATCGCGACCGTGTCGGTGCCGGCGAGGACGACGTCGGCCGAGATGGTGCCAGCCGGCAGCTCGGTCTTGACCTCGTTCGGGTTGGTCAGGCCCTCGAAGGCGACGTCGCCGTTGGCGCGCACGTCGACCGCCGGCGCTGCTGCCGTGTGGCGGACCGTGATGCGGGCCTGCCCGGCGTCGATGCCGGAGGTGTCGTTGACGAACGGCGTGAGGACCGGGCTGCCCGAGGTGTCGAGGTGGGCGACGACCGTGATGTTGGCGCCCGCGGGAACCGCGACGTCGTTCGCTTCGATGACCGCGTCGCCGTCCGCGCCCGCACCGGCAGCGGTGACCTTGAGGTCGTAATCGCCGGCGGGCAGCATGACCGGGTCGGTCAGCGTGCCTGGCTTGAAGTCGGTGAGCAGCGAGTCGCCATTGGCGTAGACGTCGACGGTCGCTCCGGGAACGCCGTGCAGGATCGAGACGGTGGCCTCGTCTGCGGCGTGGGCCGGCATCGCGAAGGCGGCCGGGGCGAGCGCCAGGGTGAGGACGGCGGAGGTGCGCAGGATCTTCATGAGGGTGTCCTTCCGGGACGGGAGATCGGTTCGGTCTTCGAACCGGACGGGTCTTGGTGACCGTCCTGCCCCTACTTCCGTCGTGGACCCAACCTTGGATGCACCTTAGACAAAGATTCTTCAAACCAACTACACCCGCTTGGGTGACCCGGTGCGTGGCGTGCATGGTGTGAGGTAGGAACCTCGTGCCTGCGCCACAACCGACGAAAGTTGGTACCCGCGTCTCGGTGGCCGCGCCTCGCCCATGGCGCGATGCTGGAGGTGAGGCATCCGCGAGCAGGGTGCAGAGAAGGCGCGGAGGAGGCCGCCAAGCATGGTGTTCGCTGATCGGGTCGATGCTGGTGCCCAGCTGGCGGCCCGGCTGGAGTCTTTCAGGGGTCAGGACGCCGTCGTCCTCGGACTGCCTCGTGGCGGGGTGCCCGTCGCAGCGGAGGTGGCCAAGGCGCTCGACCTGCCACTCGACGTCATCGTGGTCCGCAAGCTCGGTGTCCCCTTCCAGCCCGAGCTGGCCATGGGTGCCATCGGCGAGGAGGGCGCCCGGCTCCTCAACCGGCCTCTGATCGAGCGGGGAAGGATCTCCACGGCAGACCTGGAGGCCGTCGAGCGGCGCGAACGGGAGATTCTGGACGCGCGGGTGTCGCAGCTGCGGCGGGGCCAGCCGCGGATCGACCTGCGCGACAAGGTGGCCATCGTCGTCGACGACGGCGTCGCGACTGGGGCCACCGCCCGCGTGGCCTGCCGCGTGGCGCGACAGCTCGGCGCCGGCCGGGTCGTGCTCGCCATCCCCGTCGTGGCTGCGCAGGCGGTTCGCGAGCTGTCGGCAGGACCCGAGGCGGACGAGGTCGTCCACGTCTCGGCGCCCAGGTCCTTCCGCGCCGTGGGCGCCCACTACCGGGACTTCACACCGACGACCGACGACGAGGTCGGTGTCCTGCTCAAGCAGGCTCGCGCGCGTGCGCCCGCAACGGTGGCGCCAGTGAGCTCAGGGGACGGGGACGCGGACGAGGACGTCGTCATACCAGCCGGGGGCGTGACGATCGACGGTCACCTCACCCTGCCCGCCGGAGCGCGGGGCGTCATCGTCTTCGCGCATGGCAGCGGCAGCAGCCGGCTCAGCCCGCGCAACCGCTTCGTCGCCGAGGTGCTCCACGAGGCCGGTCTGGGCACGCTGCTCATCGACCTGCTCACCACCGAGGAGGAGTTGGACCGCGCCAATGTCTTCGACATCGAGCTGCTCGCCGGGCGGTTGCTTGCGGCGACCCGCTGGCTGGGCGGTCGGGCCGACACGGGCTCGTGCCGCCACGGCTACTTCGGGGCCAGCACCGGTGCCGGTGCAGCCCTGTGGGCGGCCGCCGAACCGGGCTCCCGGATCGCCGCCGTCGTCTCGCGCGGCGGGCGTCCCGACCTGGCGGCGGCGAGGTTGGAAACCGTGCGGGCCCCCACGCTGCTCATCGTCGGGAGCCACGACCAGGTCGTCATCGACCTCAACCGCAAGGCGCAGAGCCTGATGACGGAGTGCGAAACCAGCCTCGTCCTCGTCGAGGGCGCCACGCACCTGTTCGAGGAGGCGGGCACGCTCGCGGAGGCCGCCGGCCACGCAAGGGACTGGTTCGTCCGACACCTGCTCGACACCTCCGTCGGCGACCCCTGACCCCAGCGGCTCGGCGCCGCTTGCGGGCCGTGGCGCCTCGTCGACCCGACGCCACGTCGCACGACCGCCGCCAAGCCCGGCCGCTGACCGCGCGGCGCGGGGGGAGCGAGCTCCGCGGCACACGGCGACAATGGAGTTGACCCTCACGCGACGTGAGGCGCCAGCCTTGTTCCCATGAGCGTCAGGACGCGCGAGATGACCACCTGGACGGTGGGGCAGGTCGCCGACCTCTTCGGAGTGACGGTGCGGACGCTGCACCACTACGACGAGATCGGCCTGCTCACCCCGAGCGAGCGCTCGCGGGCGGGCTACCGGCTCTACACCGACGCGGACCTCGTGCGGCTGCAGCAGATCGTCGTCTACCGGCGCCTCGAGCTGCCGCTGGAGGAGATCGCGTCCTTACTGGACGGCGGGGACGACGCGGTGACGCACCTGCGCCGCCAACGGGAAGCGGTGCTGACCCGGCTCGACGAGCTGAAGGATCTCGTCGGAGCCATCGACCTGGCATTGGAGAGAGAGATGAGTGACCAGCCAGCCACGCCCGAGGAGCTGAAGGGGCTCTTCGGCGACGGTTTCAAGGACGAGTACGAGGCCGAGGCGAGGGAGCGCTGGGGCGAGACGTACGCCTGGAAGCAGTCGGCGGACCGGACCAAGCGCTACACCAAGGCCGACTGGGCCGAGGTGAAGGCGGAGGTGGAGCAGACGCACGCCGCGTTCATCCGGGCCAAGAAGGCCGGCGAACCCGCGACGAGCCAGGCCGCGATGGACGCCGCCGAGGCCCATCGGCTGAACATCCACCGGCGGTTCTACGACCTCGACCATGAGTTCCATCGCGGCCTCGCGGACATGTACATCGCTGACCCGCGGTTCACGAAGACGTACGAGGACCTCGAGGAAGGGCTCGCGCAGTACGTGCGGGACGCGATCCACGCCAACGCCGACCGCCACACCTCCTCCGGCTCCTGACCGGTTCGAGGTATTCGGTTCGAGGTCTCTGATCGCTCCCGAGAGCGACCGCGTACCTCGAACCGGAGTGTGGACGCTGGCGGGCCCGAGTCCGGTCCGCGCGTAGCCTTGTCGCATGCGAGTTGGAGTCTTCGGAGCGACGGGTCAGGTCGGTGGGGTCATGCGCACCCTCCTCGAGGAGCGTGACTTCCCGGTCGACGAGGTGCGGTTCTTCGCGTCAGCGAGATCCGCCGGCACGAAGATCCCCTTCAAGGGCAAGGAGATCGTGGTCGAGGACTCGGCGACGGCGGACTTCTCGGGCATCGACATCGCCCTCTTCAGCAACGGCGGCGCGACGTCGCGGGAGCTCGCGCCGAAGGTGGCTGCGGCCGGAGCGACGGTGATCGACAACTCGAGCGCATGGCGCAAGGACCCCGAGGTCCCGCTCGTCGTCTCCGAGGTCAACGCCGCCGACCTCGACACCATCCCCAAGGGCATCGTCGCGAACCCCAACTGCACGACGATGGCGGCGATGCCGGTGCTGGGGCCACTCCACGACAAGGCCGGGCTGGTGCGGCTGCACGTGTCGAGCTACCAGGCCGTGAGCGGCTCGGGTGGCAAGGGTGTGCAGGAGCTCGACCGCCAGCTGCGCGGTGGCTACGAGGCAGGTGACCCGACCGGGCTCGCCGTCGACGGCCGTGCGATCGAGGTGCCCGAGGCGCAGGTCTATGCGGTGCCCGTCGGCTTCAACGTGGTGCCCCTGGCGGGGTCCATCGTCGACGACGGCTCGCTCGAGACCGACGAGGAGCAGAAGCTGCGCAACGAGTCGCGCAAGATCCTCCATGCGCCCGAGCTGCTCGTGAGCGGGACCTGCGTGCGGGTGCCGGTGTTCTCGGGGCACAGCCTCGCGATCCACGCCGAGTTCGCCGACGACATCACGCCGGACGAGGCGCTCGACCTGCTCAAGAACGCCCCCGGCGTCGTCGTCACCGACGTGCCGAACCCGCTCGAGGCCGCCGGTCGTGACGAGGTCTTCGTCGGCCGGGTCCGCGCCGACCAGGCCGCCCCCAAGGGCAAGGGCCTGGTGCTCTTCGTCGTCGGCGACAACCTCCGCAAGGGAGCCGCCCTCAACGCAGTGCAGATCGCCGAGGAGCTGCTCAAGCGCCGCTGACGCCCCCGCGCTGCCGCACGCTCCCTCAGTGGTGCAGGTCGCGGGGGACCCGAAGCTGGAGCGTCATTGCCTCGAGAGCGAGCAGCGGCGGGACGTTGGCATTGATGCGGTCGCGCGCCTCGGTGACGGCGTCGAGGGCCCCGAGGAGCTGCTCGGCGGTGAACACGCTGGCGAGGGACCGGACCTGGTCCATGGCGTCGGGGTTCACGAGGTCGACGTTCGATCCGAGGCGCAGCACGAGTGCGTCACGGTAGACGGACATGAGGTCGATGAGTGACCGGTCGATCATGTCCCGGGCATGCCGGGTGGCTCGGGTCCTCTGCTCCTTCTCCAG
Source organism: Intrasporangium sp. (assembly GCA_036280515.1). GTDB lineage: Bacteria > Actinomycetota > Actinomycetes > Actinomycetales > Dermatophilaceae > Intrasporangium. Next base: position 6,586 of record DASUQN010000145.1, read on the forward strand.
CGCGGCGAGCTGGGCGCGGATGTGGGGAGGCTGGGTGCGTGCCGTCGGGTCGGCACCCAGCGTCTCGAGCAGGCGAGCCCGCTCGGCGGCGTCGCGCTCTGCGGTGCTCGCGGCTGACTCCTCGCCGGCGATCTGGGCCAGGTCGGTGGCGGCGTCGATGGCGTCGCCGACCCCGACGATCTTCGTCGCCATCGCGATGACGTCCCGCCGGCGGATCCGGGCGCCTTCGTCCTTGGCCAGCCGCCGGGCCAGGCCGATGTGGGACTGTGCCGCGCGAGCTGCGTGCAGCGCCATGGGTGGGTCGACCCCGTCGCGCCGCTCGAGGAGCTCGGCGACCGCATGCACCGGTGGGGTGCGCAGCCGGACGTGCCTCGAGCGCGAGCGGATCGTGATGATGACGTCCTCGAGGCTGGGCGCACAGAGCATCCAGACCGTGCGAGGGGTCGGCTCCTCGAGGGCTTTCAGGAGCGCATCGGCTGCTCGCTCGGTGAGCCGGTCGGCGTCCTCGATGATGATGACGCGCCACCGGCCGACCGAAGGCCGCAGCGCGGACTCCTGGACCAGGTCGCGCGTGTCCCGGACCTGGATCGACAGGCCCTCCGTCGCGACGACGTTGACGTCCGCGTGGGAGCCGTCGAGGGCGGTCCGGCATTCACGGCAGTCGCCACAACCGCCCTGCGGACACTGCAGGGCGGCCGCGAAGGCGCGGGCCGCGTTGGATCGGCCCGATCCAGGCGGCCCGGTGAACAGCCACGCATGGGTCATCGCGCCCTCGACGCTCACGGCGCGCGAGAGCACCTCGACCGTGGGCTCCTGGCCGACGAGATCTCGCCAGACGGTCATCGACGCTCCTCCCGGACTTCCTCGAGCCGCACGAGCACCCGCGCCCGGATCTCCTCGGCGGGCAGGCTGGCATCGACGACGACGTAGCGGTCCGGGTCCCGGGCCGCGAGGTCGAGGAAACCTCGGCGCACGGCATGGTGGAAGTCGTCGGCCTCCGACTCGAGCCGGTCGTGCACGTCGCCGCGACGGGCTCGGCCGACCTCGGGGCTCACGTCGAGGACGACGGTGAGGTCGGGCAACAGCCCTCCCACGGCCCAGTGCTGCAGCTGTCTGATCTCCTCCGCCCCGAGCTCGCGCCCTGCACCCTGGTAGGCGATCGAGCTGTCCGTGTAGCGGTCGGTGACGACGACTCGGCCGGCGGCCAGGGCAGGGCGGATCAGCTCGTCGACGTGGTGTGCCTTGTCTGCCGCGAAGAGCAGGGCCTCGGCCCGGGGCGACACGTGGTCACCGTGCAGGACGAGCTCGCGGATCTGCGCGCCGAGGGTGGTGCCGCCCGGCTGCCGCGTCACGAGCACGTCCCGCCCGGCCCGCTCGAGGAAGTCGGCGAGCAGGCGCACCTGCGTCGACTTGCCCGCTCCGTCCCCGCCCTCGAAGCAGACGAAGAGCCCGGGAGCCGTGCTCACCCGACCCACGTGAGGGTGCGGCGGCGCGTCAGGGCTCTGGCTCACGGGTGGAGCCTATGCGACGCGGGGGACAACGCCGGGGGCACGGCGCGAAGTGCACCATCGACGGGAAGGGGGCGCGAGCGGGGGGAGGGTGTCTCGGGGAGCGAGCCCAGCGGCATACGTACTCGGGAGTTCTCAGGCCGGCAGGTTACGGTTTCCGGCATGACGTCTCGCCACGCCGCCCCTCCGCATGCCCGGAAGGCGGCAGCGCGCCTCGCGGCGGCCGCGCTGGCGCTCGCGACGGTGGCGGCGTGCACGACGCCCGAGCCCGCCGGCGTCCCCGTCACCGGCCCGGCGGGGGTCACCACCCAGCCGCCCCAGCCGGCACTGGCGAGCTACTACGACCAGCAGCTCGACTGGACCCCATGTGAGGGGTTCCAGTGCGCGGACCTGCGGGTGCCGATCGACTACGACAACCCGTCCGGCGGCGACATCACCGTCAAGGTGCTCAAGGCGCGAGCGACCAACCCGGGCAAGAGGATCGGCTCGCTCGTCGTCAACCCGGGCGGCCCCGGCGGGTCGGGGGTGCAGTACGCCACGTCGGCCGACCGCATCGTCGGGCGCGCCGTTCGCTCGTCCTTCGACATCGTCGGCTTCGACCCACGCGGGGTCGGGCAGTCGGCACCGATCGACTGCGTCAGCGACGACGCCCTCGACGACTTCCTCGGCACGGACCCGACCCCAGACGACGACGCGGAGGAGCAGGACCTCCTCGCGGCCGCCCGCACCATGGCGTCGGGCTGCGAGGCGAACAACCGCGAGCTGCTCGCCCACGTGTCGACGTCGGACGCGGCCAAGGACATGGACGTCCTGCGCGCGGCCCTGGGCGACGCGCACCTCAACTACCTGGGCAAGTCCTACGGCACCTTCCTCGGAGCGACCTACGCGGACCTGTTCCCCGACCGGGTCGGCCGGTTCGTCCTCGATGGTGTCGTCCCACCCGACCTGACGAGCGCGCAGGTGGCCGAGGGCCAGGCCAAGGGGTTCGAGCTGGCGACCCGCGCCTATGTCGCGGACTGCGTGAGCGAGGGCGACTGCCCGCTCGGTGGCTCGGTCGACCAGGGCATGGCATGGATCCGCAGCTTCCTCGCGGGACTCGACACCAAGCCGATCCCGAGCGGCGACCCGTCGGAGCCGGAGCTCACCGAGGCGTGGGCCACGCTCGGCCTCGCCGCCGCGCTGTACGACCAGGGCTCCTGGGGCATCCTCACCGACGCGCTGCACGAGGCGCGGTCGGGCAGCGGCGCCTCCCTCATGGGACTGGCCAACACCTACGCGGACCGGGTCCCCGGCGGCGGGTACAGCGGCAACATCATGGAGGTCATCTATGCGGTGAACTGCCTCGACCGGCCGGACAGCCCCTACCTCGCGACGTACGAGGGCTACGAGAAGACGTTCGCGAAGGTCGCCCCGACGTGGGGTCCGTTCCTCGCGTGGGGGTCCCTGGCCTGCGGGGTCTGGCCCGTCAAGGGCGACAACCCGCCGCACAAGGTCTCGGCCGAGGGCAGCAACCCGATCGTCGTCGTCGGCACGACGCGCGACCCCGCCACGATCTACGAGTGGTCCAAGCAGCTGCGCGACCAGCTCGCCAACGGCGTGCTCATCTCCCTCGACGGTGACGGGCACACCGCCTATACCCGAGGCAGCCAGTGCGTCGACGACGCCATCGACGCGTACTACGTGCGCGGAGCCGTGCCCAAGGACGGCCTGACGTGCTGAACGACGAGACCCGCCGTCCCGACGATCTCCCCGACGCACCGCAGGAGCCGTATGCCGCTGTGCCCGCTTCGTTCGGACCGCCCGCTCCCGACGGGGCCGGGTCGGGCGACGTGAAGGTTCCAGGTGCCGCACCTGGAGCGCGCGGCCGGGGTCGTTCGGTCGTGGCGGCCGTGGTCGTCGTCGCGCTCCTCGCCGTCGCAGGGCTCGTCGCGTGGCGGGTCACGCAGCCCGTGACGCCGCAGGCCGCGTCACCGGCGACGAACCCCTCCGGCCCCTCGGCGACGGCGACCTCGCCGGCTCCGACGAGCACCGGCCACCCGGCAGAGCTCGGCGCCTTCTACACCCAGGCGGTGGACTGGCAGCCGTGCGAGGGAAGCCCGGCGCACCAGTGCGCCCGGATCGAGGTCCCGGTCGACTATGCCGAGCCGGACGGCGACACCTTCGAGGTCGCCCTGCGCAAGGTGCCCGCCCTCGAGCCGTCCGAGAAGGTCGGCACGCTCGTCCTCAACCCCGGTGGACCCGGTGTGTCCGGGCTGCAGTACGCGCAGTTCTCGAGCTTCCTCTTCAGCAAGCAGGTGCGCGCGGCCTACGACATCGTCGGCTTCGACCCTCGAGGGATCGGGCAGTCCGACGCGGTGGCGTGCCTGGCCGACGACGACATGGACCTGCTCTTCGAGAACGACCCGACGCCGGACGACGCCGCCGAGCGGGAGAAGCTGCTGGGCGACGCGGAGGCGATCACCGAGCGGTGCGCCAAGGCCGGCGGTGAGCGCGCGCTCCACATGAGCAGCACCGAGGTGGCCCGCGACATGGACGTCATGCGCGCGCTGGTCGGCGATGAGCAGCTCAACTTCTTCGGCGCCTCCTATGGGACGTTCCTCGGCGCGCTCTACGCGGATCTCTTCCCCGACCGGGTGGGTCGCTTCGTCCTCGACTCGGCGGTGTCGCCGAACCAGACCGACGAGCAGGAAGTGCGATACGACGTCCAGGGCTTCGAGTCGTCGATGGACGCCTTCATCGAGTGGTGTGTCAGCCGGGACGACTGCGCCCTCGGGACCGACACGGAAGGTGCGAAGCAACGGATCGGCGACCTGCTCGACGACGTCGACCAGGCTCCCCTCCGGACGTCACGGGGTGACATCGATGCGATCGGCGAGGGCTGGCTCGGCTTCGCCATCTTCATGTGCCTCTACTCTGAGGAGACCTGGCCCATGCTGAACGACGGGCTCGCGGAGGCCCTCGATGGCAGGGGCGACATCCTGCTGGCCCAGGCCATGAATGTCGTCGGCCGCAGCGCCTCGGGGGAGTACGACACCTCGTCCTACCTGCACGCCATGATCCCCGTGAAATGCGCGGACTGGCCGCCGAGCAGCGCCGACGAGCTCGCGGCACAGTCCCGCCGTACCCGCACCGAGCACCCGCTGTGGTCCCAGCTGGCCGGCCTGCGCCACGACAACTGCGGCACCTGGCCGGGCGAGGTCCGAAAGCCCTCCGGCAAGACGCTCGCCAAGGGGGCCGCGCCCATCCTCGTCATCGGCAACCTGCGGGATCCGGCGACGCCCATCGGGGGCACGAAGCAGCTCGCCGCAGACCTCGCCTCCGGGATTCTCGTGACCAGTGACGACGACGGCCACGG
>DASUQN010000146.1:0-6398 GCA_036280515.1 Intrasporangium sp.
GATGGCAGTGCCGGGGAACGTCGTGAGCCCGCCCTCATACATCGTCGCGTTGGAAAAGGCGATGAGGCGCTCGTCGCGGCTGCGGTAGTGCCACGTCAGTCGCCGGGTCGGCAGGGCCGCGGCCAGCACGTCGAGCACCGACTCGAAGCCCTCCGTGAGAACCTCCTCGTCCGCCTGCGACGTCCCCTCGTCGTCGGACACCACGGTGAAGAAGTTCGTCGGGGGCAGCTGGCGCTCGTCCCCCGCCACGACGACCTGCCGCCCCCTCGAGATCGCCGAGATCGCCTGGGCCGGCTGCACCTGAGAGGCCTCGTCGAAGATGACGACGTCGAACCATCGCCCGGGCGGGAGGGTCGATGCGACGACGAGGGGGCTCATGGCCCAGCACGGCTTGATCGCGGTGAGCGCGGCCGAGGCCTGCGGCATGAGCTCTCTCAATGCCTTGTGGCGTCGTGCCCTCCCCGCCTCGGCCCGGACCAGGGCCTCCTGAGCAGGGTGGTCGCCGAGCACCTCGCGGATGTTGCGGGCGACGGCGTCACGGACTCGGCGCACCGTGGCGTCCAGGTGGACGTGGTCAGCCGCGACGAACTCCTCGACGGCGTGGCGCAGCCCCTCGCCGTCATGGGCGCCGTAGGCCGGGTCACGGAAGCTGATCTCCTGCGCGAGGGAGGCCCACCACACGAGCTCCACCTCAGCGGGCACGTGCACCGTGGCCACCCCCCGGGCGGCCAGGTCGTCGACGAGCGGACCGAGGCCGGCACCGCGCAGGTCGTCGAGGGCCCGCGTGACGTGCGGCAGGACGGCGAGGCGATCCGGCCTCGAGGCGAGTGTGGCCAGCCGGCCATGCAGGTCGAGGAGGGGCAGTCCCGTCAGCGCGGGTCCGTCTCCGGGCAGCCGTTCCTCGAGCCAGCCCAGGTCGTCGCGGAGGCGGTTGAGCGCATCGAGCCCCTCGTCGAGACGCGTCGAGATCTCCGGGCGCCCGCCACCACCGACGAGGGCGTACCACTGCGTCCGCTGCTCGCTCGCCAACCGCAGCATTTCGTGGAGGTCCTCCGGCGGCCGCCCCGGCCGCAACAGCCGCTTGGCCTGCTGCCGCACCTTCCAGCGGCTCAGCCAGCCCATGTCGACCCCGTGCTGGGCACGCCACTCCCGGGTCGCCGTCGCAGCTATGTGCTCGTCCAGCGGAAGGTCGAAGACGTCGGGCCGGAACACCTCGAGCGTGTGGCGCACGGCCGCCATCGTCTCCAGCGCTGACTGCCAGTCCGCGAGCGAGCTCGCCGCCGGCACGTGCGACTCGGCGAGCAGCGCGTTCAGCTCGGCACCGGCCTCGTCCAGTCCACCGCTGCTGAGACGGGTCGTGATGTCGAGCGCCCTGGCCGCCTCGTCTGGGGTCAGGATCCGCGCCCCGAACCATGGGTCCTCACCGTCCTGCGCCCAGGCCCCGAGCCCCGAGGCATCGCGCAGCCGCCCTGCCAGCTCCCGAATGCGCTCGCGACCCAGACCAGCGAGGACCGCACCGTTGAGGCGCACGTGTGAGGTCGGCGACGGACTCCTCGTCGCCAGCTCTGCCAGGGCCTCCTGCACCTCGTGGACGGACACCCCCCACGGCTCGCGCACGGAATGCATGGCCCGTACATGGGCGACCAGCCGACCCCGCTGCTCCTTGAGGGCCGAGCCGGCTGACCCGAAAGCCGTTCTCTCGATCGAGGGCGGCGACGGTGCCGAGTCCAGAGCCCGCGCGAACTGCTGGGCAGTGGCACGCCGGTTCGTCGTGCCGTCGTAGGCGTCGAGCACGAGATCCCCGAGGCCGAGTCGCTCGAGCCGCCCCAGGACGGCGTCGATGGCCGCCCGCTTCTCCGCGACGAAGAGCGCCGACTTACCCTCGGCTGCCAGGGAGGCGATGAGGTTTGCGATGGTCTGCGACTTGCCGGTGCCTGGCGGGCCCTTGATGACGAGATGGGCCCCCGCCCGGACCGCGTCGATCGCCGCGTGCTGGGAGGAGTCGGCGTCGAGGACGAGGTGCTCGTGCTCGGGGTCCGGCTCGGGATCGCTCTCCGGCACCCGCAGACGCACGGCCGCCAGGGCCGACTCGTCACCGGCGAGCGCCGCGACGACGTCGTGGTCGGCGAGCGAGGACCCCTGCAGCGCGAGGTCGGCCACCATGGGCAGCTTGGCGTAGGAGAAGGTGCCGACGACCAGGCGCGGCGCGATCACGAAGTCGGGCACCCGCTCGCACACCGACTGCAAGGCCGAGTAGACGGGATACGGGTCGAACGCGTCACCCTTCGTCGCGAGGTCCGCCAGGGACTCCCCGTCGACCTCGAGCCCCTGCTCGGAGCGAAGGTACTCGATGAGGACGGGGTTGAACTCGACCTCGGGCCCCAAGTCCAGGTCGAAGTCCTCCTGGCCCGGCCCCGTCGGCCGCAGCACGAGCGGCCAGAGCAGCACGGGCGCGGCGGGCGGCCGGGAGGCTCGAGGGACGGACCACGTCGCCATGCCGATGGCCAGGAACCCGGCAGCGATACCGCGCTCCTCCTTGAGCTCCTGTGCCTTGGCCCGGATCGCCCGCGCGCGACGCCTCGCCTCCGCGAGCGCGGCGGGCTCCCGCATGAGATCGGACAGGCGCGTCCTCCGCCCGGCCAGGAGCATCGAGACGCCACCCGGGTGGGCGGTCGTGAGGTCGAGCGTCCCGGCCGGAAGGTCGCGATACCACAGCAGGGTGTTCCGCCCGCCGAGATCGACCAGGGCGCGCTGCCACGTCTTGACCGCCGCCGCGACACGGTCGGCTCGCGGGTCACCCGACGCCGACTCAGCCCGCAGGGCTGGGTCGGGCCGGGGAACGTCGGTCATTCCTGCAGGCTAGCCAAAGATGCACGGCAAACACGGCAGCGTTGCCACCACACGAACCGAGATGATGCCGTATGCCGCTGACCCGGCCCCGCGCCCAAGGTCACCTTGGGTGGGGGGCGAGCTCAGCGGCATACGGCTCAGGCTTCTTCGTCTTCCTCCTCGGGAACCTTGAAGCCGGCATTGGGCTCAGGGGGGAGGGCGAGGTGGACGATCCCGCTGTCGAGGTCGACCCAGGACTTGTTGGGGTCGCCCTCGGAGCCCGGGATCTGCGCCTCGATGCGCTTCCGATCGCGCTCGTCGGCGAAGTGCTTGTGGCCCGGGTTGAAGATCTCGACGAGCCCGTCCCAGACGCTCATGTGCCCTCCTCGGCAACCGGTGCGCTCAGGTTACGCTCCCTTCAGTCGAGCAGGTGGTCGAGCACGCGGCCCATCACGGCGGCCCGGGCGTCGGCCCCCGTGATGCCCTCGATGCCGAAGCCCATGAGCACGGTGCTCGGCGTCGCGATGGAGTTGCCGACCGGGAAGCCGGACTCGTCCGTCCGGATCCAGTCGTTCGCGTTTGCCGCGCTCCCCGCCGGCGCCCCGGGCACCGTCCAGCCGTCGAGACCGCCCTCGAAGGACGTGCTGCCCTCGCCCGTCGACACGACGATGTCGTCGACGAAGACGCCGAGCTGCTGTATCGCCCAGTCGCTGACGTAGGCGATGGAGACCTCGACCTGGCCGCCCGCGTAGTCGGACAGGTCGACCGACCACTGCTGCCAGCCACCGGAGTTGCCACTGGCGGCGTTCCACGAGCCGGTGGTCCCCGTCGGGGTGCACGTCTCCGTCTCACTGTTCCGCGTCTGGTAGTGGTCGAGCTGCGGGTGCAGGTCACGCCAACCCTCGCCGCAGCTGTCACCCGGGGCGGTCGTCGTGTGTCCGTTGGCGTCGGGCAGGGTGGTCCAGTCGTCCAGGCCGGGCGTGTGCGCCTCGACGAAGAGGTGGTCCCACGCCTGCTCGGTGTCGTACGACGTCCAGAACGACAGGGTCGCGCCGCCCGGCGGCACGGTGATCGTCCGCGCCAGCCGCTTGTAGGACACGTCGGCGATCTGCGAGTAGGCGTACTGGGTGCCGGTGTGAGGAGCGAACGCTCCACCGGCCTTGTCCCACACGGACGACGGCCAGCTCTCGAACTGCTTGAACCGGTCGACCGGCAGGATCCCGCTCGTGGCGACGTAGGACATCGTGTCGTCCTGGTTCTTGGCGCTCTGGCCGCCGTTGAGCCCCCAGGTCAGACCGGTGAAGGGGTCGTCGGTGCCGATGACATCGAGGGCATGGCCCTGCGCGTCGAGGCCATCTCCTTCGATGCCGACGTAGCCACCGAACCAGTACTGCAGGACGTCGTTCGTCCCGTCGCCAGACCCGGAGAGCAGGAGGCAGCGACGCTCGTCCACTCCTGCGGGCAGCGGGTCGCAGGCGATCTCGCCCTTGGGGTCGTAGAGCTGTTCACCGACGTTGCCGGTGTACTGGTTGCCGGCGAAGTCGCTCGTGTAGGCCACCCTGCCGCCCTCGTTGAGGTAGGCCCGGAACTCGAGCAGCTCGTCGAGGGCCAGCCGGTCCGCGTTGCCCGGGCCGCGGCCCGCGGTGCGGGTGACGATGTCGTCGCCGGAGTACCAGACCGCCGCGTCGTAGTGGCTCAGGACGCCGAGCGCGTCGGGGGCGATGCGCCCGCGGGCATCGACGTCGTAGACGTCTGCCTGAACTCCGTTGTCCGCCAAGGCCTTCAGGTAGAAGTCGAGGTAGTTCGGGCCGCGCCGCTGGACGGGCGAGGCGCCGGTGTAGTCCTCGGCAGCTACGACCACGACGCGCCTGCCGGTCTCGGACACGGCCTGGTAGGTGAACGACTCGCTCGTCGCGCCGCCGCCCTCGAACCACACTTGGACCGAGTCGCCGGGCTTCGTGCCGGTGACGACGCCGCGCATCTGGTGGTAGTGGACTGAGGCGGGGGCGTAGCGCTCGCCGCCCTGCCACTCGGACGTCGGGCCGGACTGGATCGGGCCGCCGTTGACCCGCCACTTGACGGTGACCGGGCCGAGGCTGCGCTTGGCGTTCACGGCGACCGGCTGTGGGTCGCCGTAGGAGTACGTGAACGTCAGCTCGGTGCCCGGCAGGCCGCGCTTGTAGGGATCGTCGCTGTTGAGGTAGAAGGGCTTGGTCTCGATGCCGACCACCGAGACGGGGTCGTCGGGGTCGACCGCGGACTGCGCGACCGACCGGGCGAAGGGCAGGTTCCGCTCGAACTCCTCCTGCACGAGCGCCTCATCGTCGGGGAAGACGAAGCCGCAGGTGGGGCAGCCCGCCGAGAGCTCAGGGGTCCAGGCGAGCGCGCCGGTGGCGACGTGGGCGTAGTCGGTCGTCTCGCCGTTGGTCACGTAGAGGACGTCGGAGCTGAGGCCAGGGTGGAAGTCCTCGATCGCCGGATCGTCGAGGTTGCCGGACATGGCGTAGTAGATCGGGTCGTCGGCCGTCGGGGTGCCGATCTGCCAGCCCTCGGCATAGAGCAGCCACTGCCCGTTGGAGTGGTAGTTGACCTGGAAGGCGAAGCCGATCCTGTCGAGCAGCCCCTTCATGGCCGCCGTCTCGGGCTCGGACACCGGCGCCGTGCCGCGGTACGTCTCGCTGGACGCGATCGACGACGAGCCCTCCTCGTCGTAGGCCCAGTGGTTCGGGAAGTTGCGGTTGAGGTCGACGCCGTCGCCCGGCGTGATCTGGCCGTCGCCGTTGATGTCACGCAGGTTCTTGCGCCAAAGGCGCTCGCTGTCGAAGGTGAACTGGTAGCCGTCCGGGTTGGCCACCGGCACGAACCACAGCTCGGTCGTCTGGAGGAGACTCCTGACCGCGGGGTCGTTGGCCCGCCACCGGTCGACGTACCAGTTCATCAGCCGCCGGTCGACCTCGGTCGCGATCCACTCGCGGGCGTGCTGGGTCGCGCTGTAGAGCACTGCCGGGCGGCTGCCGTCCGCGATGCCGTTGGCGCCCTGGGTCAGCTTGATGGCGAGGATGTCGCGGCCCTGGATCGTCGTGCCGATCTTGACGAGCTTGGCGACTTGGGGGGTGTTGGCCGCCGTCTGCACGAGCTGGTCGCGGATGCCACCGGGCTCGTCCCACGACCGCCAGACCTGGAAGCCGTTGGCTGCCTGAGCCGCCGCGAACTCCTTGAGCGTCTGACCGCCCTTGACCCTGGTGAGCTGCGGGTTGATGCCGCGAGCGCGCAGGTAGTCCCGTTCCTTCGGAGTGAGGACGAGGTCCACCTTGATGCCTGCCGCGCTTGGCTGGTGGGCGCCGACGTCGTGGCCCTGGCGCGCGAGCTCGCGCAGCTGGTCCGGTGAGACGACCGCGGTGTAGGCGTCGAGGTCACCACCTCCCGGCGGACTGCTCGATGCCGTCGGCGTCAGCCCCACCATGAGAGCCGCGACCATTCCCGTGACAGCAGTGACAACTCGCAGATGCTTCATTGCATCCCCCTGGGGGTCCCTGACGTTGGGCGACCCTCCACGGTCCCACTCCTGG
>DASUQN010000147.1:0-2063 GCA_036280515.1 Intrasporangium sp.
CCGACACGCCTCTCGTCACGTGGGACGGGAAGAACGGCCTGGTCAAGGTCAACCCGCTCGCCGCCTGGACCTTCGACCAGCTGCAGGCGTATGCCGTCGACAACAACGTCGAGGTGAACTCGTTGCTGTCTGACGGTTTCCTCTCCATCGGCTGCGAGCCGTGCACGCGGCGGGTCGAGCCAGGCGAGGACCCGCGCGCCGGACGATGGGCCGGCTTCGCCAAGACCGAGTGCGGCCTGCACACCTGACCACCCTCGTCCATCTGACCGTGGAGCAGCCATGAAGTCCGCACTCCCTCTCGTCCTCGACCTGTCCGGCCGACTCGTCGTAGCCGTCGGCGGCGGCCCCGTGTCCGCCCGGCGGGTCCGCGCCCTCTCCGACGAGGGAGCGGTGGTTCGCGTCATCTCGCCATGGGTCTGTGAGGACCTCATGGAGCTCGTCCTGGGCGGCAGGGTGGAGTGGCAGGCTCGCGAGTACGCCGGCGCTGCAGACCTGTCCGGAGCCTGGCTCGTGCACACGGCGGCCGGGGACGCCGTCGTCGACCGTCAGGTGGCGCGCGACGCCGAGGACCAGCGGATCTGGTGCGTCGACGCGACGGATGCCGCCACCACCGCCGCGAGCATCCCGGCCCGCACGGACGTGACCACCCCCGATGGCCGGGTCACCATCAGCACGTATGCCGCTGGGGACCCTGGTCTCGCGACCTCCCTTCGCGACGGGGTGGCGGATGCGGTCGCGCACGGTGGTCTCGACCTGCGGCGGACCCGTGAGCGTGACTCGACGGGCTGGGTCGCGCTCGTCGGAGGTGGGCCCGGCATCGACGGCCTGCTCACCACTCGGGGGTACGAGCTGCTGCGCTCCGCGGATGTCGTCGTCGTCGACCGGTTGGCGCCCCACGCGGTCGTCGACCGGTTGCCCGACACCGTGCGCGTCATCGACGTCGGCAAGACGCCGGGCCACCATGCCGTGCCGCAGTGGCGGATCAACGAGATCCTCGTCGAGGAGGCGTCCCGCGGCCTCGGGGTCGTCCGTCTCAAGGGCGGTGACCCCTACGTCCTCGGCCGCGGCGGCGAGGAGCGGCAGGCCTGCGAGGCTGCGGGGCTGTCCGTCGAGGTGGTACCCGGCGTGACGAGTGCGGTGTCCGTCCCCGCCGCGGCCGGGATCCCGGTGACCCATCGTGGGGTCGCGCGCGGTTTCACCGTGGTCACGGGACATGAGGCGATCCCAGGCCTGCCCACCGGAACGGACCACACGCTCGTCCTCTTGATGGGCGTGACCCAGCTGCCGCAGACGGTCGAGCTGCTGGTCGCCCGGGGTCGCCCGGCCGACTGCCCCGTCGCCATCGTCGAGCGGGGATTCGCACCGACGCAACGCACGACGGTCGGGACCCTGTCGACGATCGCCGAGCTGGCGCTTGCCCGCTCGGTCGAGTCGCCGGCCGTCATCGTCGTCGGCGACGTGGTGCGCCTGAGTCCGCACTGGCCGACTGACGCCTAACCCGAATCGTCGAGTGTGCAGTTAGCGCCCGCGCAGGGCTAGGGTCGGACAATGGCCTTGCGCGTGGGACGCGTCTATGACGAGCTTGCTCCTGACGACGGGTTGCGGGTGCTCGTGGACCGGCTGTGGCCGCGGGGCATGCGCAAGGACGACGCACGGATCGACCTGTGGGCCAAGGACGTTGCGCCGTCGACGGAGCTGCGGCGCTGGTACGGCCACGATCCGGCGAAGTCCGCGGAGTTCGCGAAGCGCTACCGGACCGAGCTTGAGTCCGAGCCGGCGACAAGCCCTCTCGGAGACCTCGTCGCCAGGGCAAGGGAATCCGACGTCATGCTCCTGACGGCCACCAAGGACCTTGAGCTCAGCCAGGCGAGAGTGCTCCGCGACGTCATCGCCGACTCACTCGACTGAACCAGAGCGACCCACCCATCGAGTGAACAGGATTCGGGCACAGGAGGTGTTCACTCGATCGCGGCGAGGATGCGGTCGATCCGCTCGAGCGTCACCGGATCCTCCGGCGTCTCACGGAACCACGCCTCCAGCCGGTCGCGTTCTGCCGGGTCGCT
>DASUQN010000148.1:0-2325 GCA_036280515.1 Intrasporangium sp.
GCGATCGAGGAGATCGGCAAGTACCACCCGACCGAGGAGCCCTCGCTCATCGAGATCGACATGGAGCGCGCGAACTACTGGATCGGCCACGGCGCCCAGCCCACCGAGGCCGTTGCAGCCCTCCTCAAGGTCATCAATGACGGCACGCTCCGCACCAAGGAGCAGGGTCCGTCGAAGAAGGAGCGGTACGAGGCTGCTGTCGCCGCTGCGGGCAAGGCCGCCACCGCCGACGCGCCGGCCCCGCGCAAGAGGGCCGCCAAGAAGGCCGACGCCGCCCCCGAGAGTACCGACGTCAAGGCCGCCGAGGACGCCGCTGAGGCGAAGGTGACCGCCGAGGCTGAGGCCGAGCGCACCGAGACCTCAGAGAAGAGCGAGTCCTGAGCATGCTCGAGGAGGCGCTCGAGCACCTCGTCAAGGGCATCGTCGACCACGACGAGGACGTCGTCGTGCGGCGCAAGGAGCTGCGTCGCGGCGAGCTGCTCGAGGTCCGGGTCCACCCCGACGACCTCGGCCGGGTCATCGGCCGGTCCGGCCGCACGGCGAGCGCCCTGCGCACCGTCGTGAGCGCGCTCGCCGGCAACGGCAACGTCCGCGTCGACATCGTCGACACGGACCGCGTGCGCTGAGCGTCACCATCACGTGAGTGGGGCGCCCTGGGTTTCCGGGGTGCCCCTTCTCACATGCGGCTACTAGACACTTCCGGTAGGACCGGTGTGCGGCCAGACTCGGTCCAGGTGCCCGGCGGGGAGCTCTCCATGCGGCTGCCCACCAGCGTGAACGGTGTGGCTCTCTATCGGTTTGCGTTCCCGCCGGGTGCCGCCCGTGAGGTGTGGCTCCAGAGGGGTCTGCCCAGCTCTCAGTAGCACTGCCCGCCTCGCCATCCCTGTAGGTCCTACGACGGAGAGCAGGTGCTGGATGAAGGTGTTCATCGGGGTCGATCCCCACAAGCTGTCAGCGACGATCGAGGTCGTCGACGACCGAGAGACAGTGCTGGCCACGGGCCGGTTCGGCACCGACAAGGCCGGCTATGCCGCGATGCGCAAACACGTCGCGGCCTGCCGGGAGCGGGTCTGGGCGGTCGAGGGCAGCAATGGCGCTGGCCGGCCGCTGGCGCAGCGGCTGCTGGCCGACGGGGAGCACGTCGTTGACGTCCCGGCCAAGCTCAGCGCCCGAGCCCGAGCGCTCGACACCGGCCACAACCGCAAGACCGACCCCCACGACGCGCACGCCGTCGCCGTCGTCGCGGTCCGTACCAACGGCCTTCGAGTCCTCTCCTACGACGTCGAGCTCGAGGCCCTGCGGATGCTGGTGGCCCGACGCGAGGAACTGACCCGCCAACGGGTCCAGACCATCAACCGTCTGCACCGGCTGCTGTCCGAGCTGACCCCGGGCCAGACCAAGAAGGACTTGACCCCCTTGCAGGCCAAGCGAATTCTCGCGTCGGTGCGACCCCGGGACATCGCCGGCAAGACCCGCAAGAGGCTCGCCCTCGAGCAGCTGGCCGAGCTCGTTGCGGTCGACACGAAGATCAAGGCCCTGACCAAGGAGCTCAAGGCGATGGTCAAGGCCTCCGGGTCGAGCCTGATGGACCTGACCGGCGTCGGCCCGGTGGTGGCCGCCCGGGTGCTGGCCGACGTCGGGGACGTGGCCCGGTTCGCCGACCGGAACCGGTTCGCGTCCTGGACCGGCACCGCACCCATCGAGGCATCCTCCGGCGAGATCGTCCGGCACCGGCTCTCCCGCGCGGGGAACCGCCGGATGAACCACATGATCCACATCGCGGCGACCACCCAGATCCGCCTTCACACCCCCGGCCGGGCCTACTACCTGCGCAAGCTCGGCGCCGGCAAGACCAAAGCAGAGGCGATGCGCTGCCTCAAGCGCAGGATCTCCGACGCTCTCTACCGACAGCTGCTCGCCGACGCCCGCTCCGCCGCCCCAGCGGCAGCTGAGACGGGCCCGGGAGGGCACCGCGGGGCGTCACACAAATCCAGCGCGGCCGGCTCGCACCCGCACACCGGCACTTCGGATCAGCCACTTCCCGGACCCGCACAACCGACGTTACCGCCGACTGCGTCACGCCGTAAGGCCACCACCAGGAAGACGCTTCAGCGAGCCGGTTGACAACAGAGGGGTGCCGGTAAGACGCACCCAGCGGTGTGCACGACCCTTGCGTCCACCGAAGGGACGCCTCTTCATCGGAGGGGCGAACCCCGGATTCTGGGCGGACGGTATGGGCTTACCGCTTGAGCCAGGGGATCCCGTGTCTGAGGGCTTCGGCCGTTGCCTGTGGCCAGCATTTAGCCGTCAGTCATGTCATTCAGG
>DASUQN010000149.1:0-2434 GCA_036280515.1 Intrasporangium sp.
GAGGGCATTCCTGAGGGCGGCCCCCGAGGGGGTACTTCGGGTGGGACAGTGGGTTCGTGAACCCTGACGTGACTGCCCACCTCGAGTCCGTCCAGTCGCCCGTGCGACGGCGCGACGCGGACACGCTCATCGGGCTGATGCAGCGAGTGACAGGCCAGGAGCCACGGATGTGGGCCACGATCGTCGGCTTCGGGCAGTACCACTACCGGTACGCCAGCGGGCGCGAAGGAGACGCTCCGGCGGCCGGGTTCGCGCCGCGCAAGGCCGCGACGACGGTGTACGTCTTGGACGGGGTCGACGCCTACCGCGACCTGCTCGACCGCCTGGGCCCGCACACGACCGGCGTCGGCTGCATCTACATCAAGGACCTCGAGAAGGTCGATCTGGACGCGCTCGAGGCCATCGTCCGGCGCTCGTACGAGCGGCTCACCGCCGGGGTCTGGCCCAGCCGGGCCGCCGAGTCGGGCTGACGGCCCGGCCCGCAGGAGTGTGGAAACAAGGCTGCCCTGGGATGCGGGCTTCCTTCCACACCCATGCCGTATGCCGCTCAGCTCCCTTTCCGAGAGACGGCACCTCGGATGGCGCAACGACGTGTCAGGGACGGCGCCAGCCGGAGCCCGCGTCGTCGTGCCCGTGGGCGGCCATGAGCATGAGCCCACCATCGACGGCGTAGGACGATCCCGTGACGTAGGCGGACCGTGGCGAGGCGAGGAACCCGATGACGGACGCCACCTCGTTGACGTGGCCCGGGCGGCCGAGCGGGTTCCCGGGTCGCGACACGCGGTAGGCGTCCTCCTCGTCCTGGCCCGTCATCTCGGTCGCGATCTCTCCGGGCGCCACGGAGTTGACCGTGATCCCGTGCTCGGCGAGCTCGAGGGCGAGCACCTGGGTCAGCATCCCGAGACCCGCCTTGGCGGCGCAGTAGGCGGACGAACCGACCCGCGGGACGTGTTCGTGCACGCTCGTGACGTTGATGATCCGGCCACCGTGCCCGTCGGCGACCATCCGCCGCGCCGCGCGCTGGGCGCACAGGAAGGGACCTGTCAGGTCCGTGGCCAGCACGTGCTGCCAGGTCTCGAACGCAAGGTCGAGGGCAAGCTCGGACTGGCCCGTACCGGCGACGTTGACGAGGACGCCGAGTCCGCCGAGGTCGCCGGCGAGCCGTTCGATGACCGCACCTGCGGCCGGCGCCGAAGCGTCAAACGGGGCCTGGACGCAACGCTGGCCACGGTTTGCGACCTCGCGGGCGGTCTCCGCCGCACCCTCCCTGTCATGGTGGACCGTCAGCCCGATGTCGAAGCCCTCCGTCGCCAGGAGCAGGGCCGTGGCGCGTCCGATCCCGGAGTCGGCGCCGGTGACGATGGCAAGTCGGGGAAAGGAACCGCGGGCGTTGGTCTCGTCGTACTCCGTCATGCCCATGACCTACCCACCCACGCGCTCGCTGCGCGGGAGGGGGGTGTGCGCCACTCAGCCGTCGTTGCCGT
Source organism: Intrasporangium sp. (assembly GCA_036280515.1). GTDB lineage: Bacteria > Actinomycetota > Actinomycetes > Actinomycetales > Dermatophilaceae > Intrasporangium. Next base: position 1,485 of record DASUQN010000149.1, read on the forward strand.
GCCGGGGGCGCTCGTGCCAGAACGAGCTGCTCGCGGCCCGCTCGAGCTCGTCCCGGTGACCGCGGATGAGGTCGAGGTTGCGGTCGCGCAGGTGGTCGAAGCCCTGCCCGATGCTCGAGCCCGGCGTCAGCGAGGCGAGCGCCTCTGTCGGGTCGAGGCGGGCCGAGACCCAGCCCTCGTGGCTGGCGGCCTTGGCGACGACGTGGCCGATCGGCGTCACGATGTGTGAGTTGCCGAAGAAGATCGTGCCGGCCGGGTCGATCCCGGTGGCGTTGGCGCCGATGACGTAGACGTGGTTGTCGTAGGCCCGGGCCCGCGACGTGAGGTCCCAGATGTCGGCCGAGCGCAGCAGCGCCGAGGGCCGGCAGATGACCTCCGCGCCCTGGACCGCCTGGATGCGCGACAGCTCGGGGTAGTCGCCGTCGAAGCAGATGATCATCCCGATCTTCCCGAGGTCGGTGTCGCAGACGGTGACCGTGTCACCGGGGGTGACCCAGCCGCCGCCGTCGACGGCCTCGGAGCAGAACGGGTGCGTCTTGCGGTACACGCCGAGCACCTCGCCGGCGGGCGAGACGAGAACGGACGCGTTGTAGACGATGCCGCGCTCCGGTCCCCTCTCGTACGTCCCGACGCACACATGGGCGCCCGTCTCCCGGGCCACCTCCTGGATCGGCTCGACGATGCCGCCGGGGATCTCCGTGACGAGGTCCCAGAGCTCCTCCTTCGCGCATCCGGGCGTGAAGCCGGTCGTCGCCGACTCCGGCAGCACGACGAGCTCCGCGCCCGTCGCGTCGACGCACCGACGGGTGAAGTCGACGCAGCGGTCGAGGTTGTCCCAGATGGACTCCTTGGTCAGCGCACCCGGGACCGGGGCGACCTGGACAGCAGCAGCGGTGAAAGCACGCATCTCATCCTCTTCCGATGGCCCAGCCGATGATGACGCCGATGAA